>JBCBXS010000389.1:0-2530 GCA_039816475.1 Pseudomonadota bacterium
TCGCAACGCTCGAACTCGCCCCGCGTCAGGCCGAGATGCTCGCACTCGCAAACTCGATGGGCGACATCAGTCTCATCCTGCGCTCGGTCGCCGACATTGCAAGCACCGACAATACGACCGGCGATGCTCTGAAGAAGAAAGAGCCGGAAGAAACCACCGGCGCGATCAACGTCACGCGCTACGGCGCAACCAGTCGCGCCTACGGCGTCAATTAATCGGACGTGTCCGGCCTCGCTCTGAAGCCGGACACGCCCAAGTCATTCAACCTGTCGCGTTTTCCAGTTCTGCGTGTGTGAGCGTTTCTCGTCGAGTTCCCAACCGGTAGCTCGTGAAAAGGCTTCTACCCATGCTGAAATATATGAATTTCGGTCGGCGCACGCGCCTTGTGATTGCGGGTTTTGCCGCCGTCGCGTCTGCGGCCACCGGTTTAATTGTCGAAAAAGCCTCTGCTGAAGACCACCGGGCTCCCGTTCTTCGCAGTGCCTACGGCTCCAAATTTACAGGCCAGGCCAAGCGGCACGTCCCGAGCCTCGGCCACCATTCGAATTTGCGAATCAGCCACCGCGATCGCCTGCCGATCCGGAAGGCGGTGTCGCTCGGCAAGAACAAGTCGATGCTGATCGAAGTGCCGCGCGCGCTTCGCGACGTCATTGTCTCTGATCCCGAGATCGTCGATGCGGTCGTCCAAACCTCGGACCGCGTCTACCTGATCGGCAAGAAGACGGGCCAGGCCAACGCGTTCTTCTTCGATGAGCACGGCGACCAGATCGTGACGCTCGAAATCATCGTCGAGGTCGACACGCAACCGCTGGACCGCCTGCTGAAGCGCCTGATCCCCGGGTCGCAGATCAAGTCGGAGATGCTGAACGACACGGTGATCCTAACCGGCCGCGTTCGCACGCCCCTCGACTCGAACCGCGCTTACGAGGTCGCAAGCCGTTTCGCGATCACAGCCGACCCGTCATCGGACTCAACGGCGCAAAACAAAGTCGTCAACATGCTCGCGGTCGACGGCGAAGAGCAGGTGATGCTCCGCGTCAAGATCGCAGAAGTGCAGCGATCGCTGCTGAAGCAGTTCGGTATCAACCTCGGTGCTTCACTGACAGCTGGAAACTTCTCGACGACGTTTCTGACCGAGAACGCACTGCCGCTCACGGCCGCCGCAGGTCTTGGTGGCCTCCCGCAGATCGGCAGCTTTATCGGCAACGGGACGACCGGATCGCTTAACGGGCTCGCCGGTGTCAACGCCGGCCCGACGACTTCCGGCGGGCAAGGCGGCTTCGGAAACAGCGGTACCATCGGCTCCTGGGGCAGCGGCAATCAGCAGCTCGTGCACACGATGCGCGCGCTGGAACGGACGGGTCTCGTCAGAACGCTTGCCGAACCGAACCTGACAACGGTCTCAGGCGAGGCTGCCAAGTTCCTCGCCGGCGGTGAGTTTCCACTCCCGCTTGTCGACGGCGAAGGCGCTCTCTCGGTGATCTTCAAGCAGTTCGGTGTCGGTCTCTCGTTCACGCCGAATGTGCTCTCGGAAGGCCGCATCAGCCTCAAGATCGAGACAGAAGTTTCCGAACTCACCAACGACGGTGCCGTGACGCTCTCGAACGTGTCGATCCCGGCGCTGAAGAAGCGCAGTGCGAACACGGTGGTCGAACTGCCGTCGGGCGGATCGCTCGCGATGGCCGGCCTCGTCTCGGAAGACACGCGCCAGAACATCGATGGCTTCCCGGGTCTCAAGAACCTCCCGGTGCTCGGGACGCTGTTCCGCAGCCGGGACTTCGTGAAGTCAGAGACTGAGCTCGTGATCATCGTCACGCCCTATGTCGTCAAGCCGACGGCCCGGAAGAACCTTTCGACACCAGGTGACGGCCTCGTCGCTGCAACCGATCGCAAGGCCAACTTCCTTGGACACCTCAATCGCATCTACGGCCGCGGGGCTCCGGCACCCGATGGCGGGCTGAAGGGCGATTACGGGTTCATCGTCGAATAACGACCGCCAAGCTGGAGACGTTAAGATGTTTACTCTGAAGAATGACAGCGCGGCGTCAGACGGACGCGTGATGTCAGCGGTCTCGAAGATCGCACTGGTCGCCGCGGCAGTGGTTGCTCTGGCGGGCTGCCGGGAAGGGTTCGAGAAGAGCTCGACGGTACGCGCCTGGACGGTCGCCGACCATGCACAGCGCCACCCGATCCTGGTCACGAAGAAGCCTTCGACGATCAAGCTTGCGGTCGCCCGCGAAAGCTACGGCCTCTCGCCCAATCAGCGCGCAACGCTGATCTCGTTCCTGACGCACTATCACGCACAGAACGCCGGCAACTCGCGGATCCGTATTCAGGCCCCGAGTGGCGCCCCGAACGAAGTGGCCGCCATGCGTGTCGTGGACGACGTTAAAACCGTCGCCGAACACGAAGGCTTCGATGCCTCAAACATCGTGGTTAATCCGTACCACGCTGAAGGCAACCACGCCCCGCCGATCCACGTGTCGTATCTCCGGTACGTCGCGGAAGGCCCGGAATGCGGGGTCTTTAC
>JBCBXS010000038.1:0-13589 GCA_039816475.1 Pseudomonadota bacterium
GAAACGCTGCCAGACGTCGAAGGCGTGCGCTGCACCCGCCAGCGCGAGCACAACTGCGATCCACGGCCAAGCGGCCCCGGTGAGCGCGAGGCGCAGCGCGACCACAAACATCACGCCCGGAAGCAGCAGGCCGAACAGCCGGATCGCACGGGCGCCCTCCGCCATCGCCCCATCGCGGAGACGGAGGACGAGCCAAAGCACCACGGCCTCGATCGTGAGGATCGCAAGCAGAATATCGGCAATCCGCCCGGACTGGATGAGGTCCGCCATGCGTCAACCAGCGATCGCGAGGCGCGCGGCTCTCTTCAAGCGGTCTCCGCCGACTCGTCCCGACGCCGGGCGGCCCCTCTCCACGGCGAGATCATGCCGAGCAAGTGCGCGACGTCCTTCATGAAGACGCGGACGTGGGCCAGCGGATCGCGGCGGACCAGCTTCTTGTTCATGTAGGATTCCCACGTCAGTCGCTGCACGTCCGGGTCGGCGCACATCGTGACGAATCGCTCGCGGCGCTTGTCGCTCGAGTACCAGAACCGCTGCAGTAGACCGAGTGCGAAGAACACGCGCCCGTGCTCTTTCATGAAAACCTTGCGGGCAGAGGCGAGCGCGCGCGCATCGCCGGTTTCGATGGCTTCCGCGACGGCATCGGCTGCAAGACGCCCGGCGAGCATCGCGTAATAGATGCCTTCGCCAGACGCGGGTGCAACCACGCCGGCTGCGTCGCCTGCGAGCAGAACATCGCGACCGTTGTCCCAGCGCTTCAAAGGTTGCAGCGGGATCGGCGCACCTTCACGGCGGACGGTCTTTGCGCCATCGAGCGCTGCGTTCGCGCGCAGCGTCTTGACCGCGCCCCGCAGCGAGAACCCTTTGTTGGCCGAGCCGACACCGACGCTTGCGCACTTCCCGTGCGGGAAGACCCAGGCATAGAAGTCCGGTGACAGAGCGCCCTGGTAGTAAACATCGCAGCGAGTGTCGCCGTAGAACGCATCGTCGTTTTCGGGGCGCGCGATGATCTCGTGGTAGGCGAAGACGCATTTCACGTTTTCCGCCTTCGGCACTTCCTGTTTGCCGACCTTGGAGCGTGCGCCGTCAGCACCGATGACCATCCGCGTCTTGATGCGGACTTCCGGGCCGGCCCCATCAATCTCATCGCCATTGTCGCCGCCGTCGCCGTCGCCGTCGCCAGCGGTACGTCGCTTCGGCGTATAGATGACCTCGGCGAGGCCAGAGCCGTCGCGTTCGATGCGGCTGAATGTGCCTGTGTGCCGGATCGCACCGGACCCTTCGGCACGCGCGCGCAACCACTCGTCGAAGACATCGCGATCGACCATCCCGACGTATCCGCCGTCGATCGGCATGTCGACGTGGCGGTCGCTCGGCGAAACGATGCGGGCGCTCTTGATGCGCGCGACGATCAATTCGTCGGGGATCGCGAAATCGCTGATCAGACGCGGCGGGATCGCACCGCCGCACGGCTTGATGCGTCCGGCGCGGTCGAGGAGGGCAACTTCATAGCCGGCGCGCGCCAGATCATCGGCAGCCGTTGCACCGCACGGCCCGCCGCCGACGACGACAACGTCGAAGATGTCCGGTTCAGGACCGGCTGCCACGCCAGACGGGACGGCACTGTGCGAAGGGGTGTCGCCGGTGGCGGTGTTCGGCTCGATCATCGCGGTGACCCTTCCATTTCCATGAGCGCTTCGCCGGCGAGCGGCTGCGCAACGCGGATGTCATCCTCGGCCGTCGCGCCGATGCGGGCTGCGAGCCCGGCGGCCAGCACAAACAGCGCCCCTTCGAGCGCGAAGACGATCGCGTAGGCGATATGCGGCTCGGAGAAGATCAACCGCGAGAGGTCGACGACGCCTGAGCCGATCAGAATGCCGAGGCCGAACGCGATGGCCTGGGCTGCACCCCAGAGCCCCATGCGCGTGCCTTCACGCTGCGAACGTCCGGCGCCGGCAAGCCCCATCATCGAACCGATGGCTGCGACCGCAAACGCTCCGTTGGCGAGGCCGAGCGCGAAGACCGCGGCGTTCAGCGGGAACGACGGGCCGACGAAGTTCGAGGCCGAGAGGGTCGCGAACGCCAGCGCCGAGGCGAGGCAGCCGCCGATCGCCCAGAGCCTGAGCGCGCCGACACGCGATCCGCCGCGCAAACTGCCGAGACAGGCGACGCCCAGCATGCCGAACAGAACGCCGCTGTGGTGCGTGCCGGAGAGCTTGGTCGATTGACCCGGCGTCAGACCGAAGACGTGTCCGGCAAACGGCTCCAGGATCAGGTCCTGCATCGAGTAGGCGAGCATCGAGACAAAGACGAACAGCGAGAACCGGCGCGCTTGCGGCTCGGCCCAGACTTCGGCGAGCACCTGACGGAACGGCGGCTTCTCCGCGCCGGCGCTTGCCGCCCGCGCCTCGACGGCAAGGGCTGAGGCTTTCGCGCGGCGCTCAACACCGATGATTGCAATCGAAGCGACCGCGACCGCGACGACGGAAACCGTGGAAGAGACGACGATCAGGCGCGCGAACGAGAACGGATCGAGGAAACTGCCAGCGAGGATAGTCGTGACGACAAAGCCGACGATCATCATGATCCAGACGGTGGAGGCTGCCGCCGCGCGGCGACCGGGCGCGACATACGTCGCAAGGAGTGCCAGCAGGTTCGTGCCCGACGCGCCGACACCGAGGCCGATCACAAGATAGGCAAACGCGGCAACGCCGATGCCGGCCCAAGGCGCAACGCTCATCAGCGCGGTCGCCGCTGCCGCCAGCACACCTCCGGCGCCCAGTACGATGATGCCGCCGACGATCCACGGTGTACGGCTGCCGCCCATATCCGAACCGTAGCCCCAGCGCGTCCGCGTCATCTGCACGGCGTAATGCCAGGCGACGAGACCGGCCGGCAGCATCGCGAGCAGGCCGAGCTCGACGATCATGACGCGGTTCAGCGCCGACGTCGTCAGCACGACGATGGCACCGAGCGCCGTCTGCACCAGCCCGATGCGGACGATATCAATCCACGACAGACCACGCGGGGCCTGCAAACCGACCGACGTCACCATAGGCAACTCCCACCGATGAGATTGGATTGGACAAGCGGGCGAACCGCGAAGGCTGCCACCATCATGCCGAGGACGTAGAGCGTTGTGCCGGTTGCGTTGTAGCGAGGGGCCTCGGCTTCCGGTGCGCCAAGCAGGCGGCGCATCAGCACGAACTGGACGGCGAGCAACAGCCCGATCACGAGCGCATGGAACGGCCGGCCCCAGGCAATGAGCAACGCGATGACGGCGACCTGCGGCAGCGCCATCACCCAGCAGGCGACCCGCGCTGCGCGATCCGTACCGAGCATCGCGGGCAGCGAGCGGACACCCATCTGGCGATCTCCGCCGACAGATTTAAAGTCGTTTAGCGTCATGATGCCGTGCGCGCCGATGCTGTAGAGCGCGGCGAGCGTGACGATGCGCCAGTCGGGCCAGCTCGCAAGCATGACCGCGGCACCGGTGAACCAGGCAAGGCCTTCGTAGGAGACGGCGACTGCGGCGTTACCGTACCAGCCGTTTTGCTTGAGACGGAGCGGCGGCGCGCTGTAGGCCCAGGCGAGTGCCAGGCCGACGACGGTTGCCGCAAGGACCGTCGGCCCGAGCCACCAGCCGAGCGCCAGCGACGCCCCCGTCCAGACAACGGCGATAATCAGCCCCCAATGACCCGGGATTCGGCCGGACGGGATCGGCCGGTTCGGCTCATTGATGGCGTCCACGTGGCGGTCGAACCAGTCGTTCACCGCCTGGCTGGTCGCACAGACCATCGGGCCTGCGAGCATGATGCCGAGCGCGATGAACAGCAGCCGGCCGGAGACATCGACGCCGGACGAGACCACACCGCAGGCGTAGGCCCACATCGGCGCGAACCAGGTGATCGGCTTGAACAGCTCGAGGATCGCTGCAGGTTTCGGCAACGCGGGAGCCGCCGCTGGCGCGCGGGCGTCCGTCTGCAGGGGATGTGACATTGCCGCCGAGTCTAGGCGCGCGACGGCAATGTGTAAATTCTAATTTACAGTCACGAATGTCTAACATCGCGACACCTGAACGGGCGGGTGCCGAAATGATCAGGGCGGACGAACGCGAGTACCGCCGCCGGCGCGGCCGATGGCGAAAGCTTAACTGTCTTCGGCTCCGTCGAGGTCGTAGCGGCGCAACTTCACGTAGAGGCTCTGCCGGCTGAGCCCGAGCAGCTCGGAGGCGGACGCACGATTGTCGTTGGTGAGTTCAAGCGCCGCCTCGATGCACATCTTCTCGATAATGTCCGTCGTCTCGCGGACGAGTTCCTTCAGCGGAACGCGGCCGACCAGCTCGCGCATCTGTTCAACAGCCTCCGGCAAGGCCCCGCGCAGCGCTGCCCCATTCGAGAGCCGACCCCCGAGGTTGCGGATAATGAAGCCCATGCCGGCGGGCTCGGCATCCGGGACGACGACGCCGGAAATCTCGACATCCATCGTATCTCCGTGCGTGCTCGTAAGAAGCGTCTCGAAGAAACGGAGCGAGCCGTCTTCGCGGACGCGGGTCTCCAGCACGCCGTAATCGGCGCCCGGACGACCGATCCAATCGCTGAGACTTCGCCCGACGACGGCATCCGGCGTTGAGACCTGAAGCATGTCGAGGAACGCAGGATTGGCGAACCTCACCTGACCCGTGACATCCGTGACGACAATGCCTTCTGGCGATGCGTCCATGATCGCCGACACGCCGGAGTGATAGGGCTCCTCGCCGTCCGTTGCGGCGGCCGATTGCGCCGCAAGCCGCAACAGCACGCGCGGCACGCGTCCCACGTTAAAGCAGGCAGCAAACACATCGACCGTGCGCTTGCCCTTTGCCAGAGCAAGACCCTTCGCCTCCGCAGAACCCGACGCGCGCGCCATCGCATGGAGAGTGGCGAGATCGCTCTGGGCTTTCGCGGAGAAGACTTGCGCGATGGACTTTCCCGCCACGCGATCCGGATCAGTCTTGAGGAGATGGGCTGCGGCCGGGTTCAGCTCCTGCACGCGCATCGACTGCGCGTCGGTGACCATGACGGCTTCCTCGGAATGCTGGAACAGGATCCGGTAGCGCGCCTCGGAATCGCGAACCTTTGCGTACTCCCGCTCCATCTCCTGCTGCGCGAAGACAAGCCGCCGCTGCAGGCTGGCGTTGCGCCGCTGATCACGGCCGAGGGCAAGCAGTTTATGCCCGCGATCCTGATCGAGCCGGACAACGATAAACCGGAACGGCGCATCGGCCTCGCCGGTGCTCGGGTAATTGATCTCGTGCCAGTCCGACAGCGCTGATTTTTGCGCTTTGGCGATCGCGCGCTTGACCTTGTCGACGCACTCAGGCGTGACCGTGTCAGCCCACGCCTCGCCCATCAGACTGCCGGGCGGCGCTGCGATCAGATTGGGGTTTGCAACAGAAACGTCTTCAATCACGCCCTTCGCGTTGAGCACGAACGCGATGTCGGCGGAGGCTGCGATCGCGAAGGCTGCGGCGTCCGGCTTGAGACCGCGCAATGACTTCTTCGGCGCCTGAAATCCGACCGAGAGATCGATGGGGGACGAGCTCGACATCGAATTCCTTAAACCGTCTCAACCATCTTCGAACGACGCTGACCTTTCACCAACCTTCGCCCCGGCCGCTCCGCCATGGCGCCCTCAAGCGACACGCCATCCCGCTAATTCCGCCCGCGCGGCATCGCCTGCGGGACGAGCCGTTCCGATGTCGAGATCGCGTCGGAACCATCGAAGGCAAGCCCGTCGAAGCCCCACGTCTCGCCATCGTCAGCGTCTGTCTCAACCATCGCGTTGCCACCGCCGAGCAGCTTGACCTCACCGTTAACCGAGCGGCCGCGGATGTCGCCGATAAGTGCCGGCAGTTCGTCGAGATGCCGCTCGGCAGAGACCGAAACACCGACGAGGTCGTACCAGTTGGCAGCGATGTCCTTGACGAGATCGGCTTCATTGCGCGGCTGGGTCGCGACGACATGCCAACCGGCTGAGCGCAGGAATTCAGCGACCATCAGGACGCCGAAAGTGTGCTGCTCACCCGGGAACGCGAGCAGGCGGGCGCGGCGCGGATGCCCGTCCTCACCGGCCGCTGTCTGCTGCGGCAGCGGAATTTCGCCAAGCAACAACTGGAGCCCGCCAAGGCCCGTTGTCACATCCGAGAATGAGCAACGGTCAGCCAACCATTCGTCGCCGAGATGGCGCGCGGCCTCTGCAAACAGGCCGATCATGAGTTCGGCGTTGGAGATGCCGCGATCCTGAAAACGGGTGAGCTGCTGGCGCGCGCGCTTCAGGTCGTAGGCAACCAGGGCCTCAGAGAAATTGATCGCGTCGGCCTGCGAGACGCGGCTGGTGGCGGACGACCGGGCCGACGGCTGAGGGGCAGCGTCGTCATGCCGGCGCATGAGCTTCGGCACCACGTGGGCCTCGATCAGCTGCTGCAGGCCGGTAATGCGCGTGCGCATCTCGACCTCAACGCCCCGACCCCGAGGTGGAGATTTGCCGGTCGATCGCTCGTTGGCCATGCGATGCACTCCCGCGGTCGAGGTCGCCTGCCACCCGTCGACACCGCCTCAACCTACGCGAGGAAAACGACGGGCGCTCACGGCAAATCCCAGTGCCGACCATTGGACCGGAGACCGGCGAAACGCCCGCAACGACTGTGAAATCGCGCGAACATCCGGCTTCGGCGCGCCCAACGACGCGGCACATTCGACCAATTGCCAACGTAGTTGCCGGGCCAGATCGCCGTCAAGTCGAATTGACGCAGAAGTCTGTTTGATTCACGTGACCCGCGCGCGGACCATCCCGGGTCACAGCGGGAATTCTCCAGTGGCGCCAATGCCTTGGCGCCAGCGCGAAACGTCAGTTCTGATTGACGTAAATTCAGATTGACGCTTTTGCGGGCGTCACTTTAGTCTTGCTGCCACAATATCCGTCACCAGGAGCCGCGGATGGTGACCGCCCGCGCGCAATCACGACCAGCGCCCTCACTCTATACGCCTGAGCAACGACAGCGCCGTGATTCAACGGCCTGGACGACCGTCCAGGGTGTGCTCGCGCCGCTCCAGTTCGTCGTGTTTTTGGTGAGCCTCGGCCTCGTCCTGCGCTACCTCGCAACAGGCGGTGGCTATGAGCTTGCGACCGCATCCGTCGTCGTCAAAACGCTCGTCCTCTACGTCATCATGATCACCGGCGCGATCTGGGAGCGGGTCGTGTTCGGTCAGTATCTCTTCGCGCCGGCCTTCTTCTGGGAAGACGTGGTCAGCATGCTCGTGCTGGCCTTGCACACGGCGTATCTCGCAGCCGTCTTCACCGGCGTCGGGACACCTGCGCAGGAGATGTGGATCGCGCTCGCGGCCTACGCGGCCTACGTCATCAACGCCGCGCAGTTCGTCTGGAAACTACGCATGGCGCGCCTCCAGTCGGCGGCATCCAACCAGGCAACGAGACATCCATCGCATGCCACCTCTCCCCTCGCGGAGGTGTCGGCATGAATGAACACGTCCGTCAGCACCGCCTGACACCGGAACGCGACGACGACGCGACCTGCGGGCCAAGCCGCTCGATCCTGAAGCAGCGCGGCCAGCGCGAGGTCTTCTGCGGGCTGACCGGCATCGTCTGGCTGCACCGGAAGATGCAGGACGCGTTCTTCCTGGTGGTCGGCTCGCGCACGTGCGCGCATCTCATTCAATCGGCCGCCGGCGTCATGATTTTCGCCGAGCCGCGGTTTGCGACCGCCATCATCGATGACCGCGATCTCGCGGGGCTCGCAGACGCCAACGACGAACTCGACCGCGTCGTCGACGAGCTGCTCGCGCGCCGGCCCGACATCAAGATGCTGTTCCTCGTCGGCTCGTGCCCATCGGAAGTGATCAAGCTTGATCTGAGCCGTGCCGCTGAACGGCTCTCCGGTCGCTTCATGCCGGACGTTCGCGTGCTCAAGTATTCGGGCAGCGGCATCGAGACGACGTTTACGCAGGGCGAGGACACCTGCCTCGCGAGCCTCGTCCCCGACATGCCGGACCAGGACGGCGATGCGGACGAACTGCTCGTCGTCGGCTGCTTGGCCGATATCGTCGAAGACCAGTTCCGCCGCCTGTTCAGCGATCTCGGGATCGAACGCGTCGGCTTCCTGCCCGCCCGCCGCGCGCGCGTGTTGCCCGCAGTCGGGCCGCGCACGAAGCTGTTGCTTGCCCAGCCGTTCCTAGCCGAGACCGTCGCAGCCCTCGAAGCGCGCGGCGCTGAACGGCTCGCAGCGCCCTTCCCCTTTGGCGCTGCCGGGACCACCGCTTGGTTACAAGCGGCCGCCGATGCTTTCGACGTCGACACTCTGACCTTCCGCAGCGCCACGGCCCCAGGCCGCGAACGCGCACAGCGGGCGATGGAGCGATATCGCGACGCGCTCTCGGGCAAACGGATCTTTTTCTTCCCAGATTCGCAGCTCGAAGTGCCGCTGGCGCGTTTCCTCCATCGCGAAATGGGGATGGACCTCATTGAGGTTGGAACGCCCTATCTGCACAACGCCCATCACGCAGCTGACCTCGAAGCACTGCCAGAGACGTGCCTCGTCTCCGAGGGCCAGGACGTCGAACTGCAGCTCGTCCGCTGCCGCGAAGCCGTCCCCGATATCACGGTCTGCGGTCTTGGTCTCGCAAACCCGCTCGAAGCCGAAGGCCTGACGACCAAGTGGGCGATCGAGCTCGTGTTCTCGCCGATCCACGGCTACGAGCAGGCCGGCGACCTCGCAGAGCTTTTCGCGCGCCCGCTTGAGCGCCGCCGCCGGTTGGAGGTCTGACCGGTCCCATGAAGCTGACACTCTGGACATACGAAGGCCCACCGCACATCGGCGCGATGCGGATCGCAAACTCGCTCGATGATGTGCATTACGTCCTGCACGCGCCCCAGGGCGACACCTACGCAGATCTCCTGTTCACAATGATCGAGCGCAACCAGAAGCGCCCGCCGGTCACCTACACGACGTTTCAGGCGCGCGACCTCGGCGGCGATACGGCAGAGCTGTTCAAGTCTTCCGCGACGGCGGCCTTTGAGCGGTTCCAGCCGAAGGCGATGCTGGTCGGCGCGTCCTGCACGGCGGAGTTGATCCAGGACGATCCTGGCGGCCTTGCAAAAACACTCGGCCTGCCGGTCCCTGTGATACCGCTCGAGCTTCCTGCTTACCAGCGCAAGGAAAACTGGGGCGCGGCTGAGACGTTCTATCAACTCGTCCGCACGCTCGCACGGTCATCGGCCACGACGGCTGATGAGAAGACCGCGAGCGAACGCCCGACCTGCAATATCCTCGGGCCCACGTCGCTCGGCTTTCGCAACCGCGACGACGTGATGGAGGTGACCCGCCTCCTCCGCGAGATCGGCATTGCGGTCAACGTTACAGCCCCGCTCGGCGCCTGCCCCGCTGCCATCGCCCGCCTGCCCGATGCCGACTTCAACGTCGTGCTCTATCCGGAGATCGCAGAGACCACGGCGCGCTGGCTTGAGCGGACGCACAAGCAGCCGTTCACGAAGACAGTGCCGATTGGCGTCGGCGCGACATTCGACTTCATTCGCGAGATCGAGGCGATCACGGGGATCGATGCGAGCCACCTCAGGACCGGTGGCGAACGCGCGCGCCTGCCCTGGTACTCACGCTCCGTCGATTCAACCTACTTCACCGGCAAGCGCGTCTTTATCTTCGGTGATGCGACCCATGCGATCGCCGCCGCCCGCGTTTCAGCAGAGGAGTTCGGCTTCGAGGTCGTCGGCCTTGGCACCTACAGCCGGGAGCTCGCGCGCGATGTGCGCAAGGCTGCCGAAAACTACGGCGTCGAAGCGCTGATCAGCGACGACTACCTCGAAGTCGAGCGCGCGATCGAAGCGGCAAGCCCTGAACTCGTGCTCGGCACGCAGATGGAGCGACACATCGCAAAGCGCATGGGCCTGCCGTGCGCTGTGATCTCGGCGCCCGTCCACGTCCAGGACTTCCCCGCGCGGTATGCCCCTCAGATGGGGTTCGAAGGCGCGAACGTGCTGTTCGATACGTGGGTTCATCCGCTGATGATGGGCCTCGAGGAACATTTGCTCGGCCTGTTCAAGGACGACTTCGAGTTCAACGACACCAACCCATCGCATCTGGCGCACGGCGGCGGCGTGGTCGGCCATGCCGCAAACGATGATGCGGTGACGCCCGAGCCGCAGCCGACGGCGATTGTCACATCCGGATCGGCAGCCGCGGCGATCGCACCCGCAACTGCCGTGCATGTCGAAGATGCCCTGGACGCCGACGCAGACGTCGTCGCGACGACGTGGGCTGCCGACGCCGAACTCGAACTCAAAAAGATCCCGTTCTTCGTGCGCGGCAAGGCGCGCCGCAACACCGAAACGTTTGCCGCCGAACGCGGCATCTCACTGATCACGCTCGAAACGTTGTATGATGCAAAGTCGCACTTCGCGCGATAGTCCGCCCGTCCGGGTGGTGCTGATCACGCTGGACCGCCACGCGGCCGGCGCGGTCGAGCGCGCGCGCGAAAGCCTTGGCCACGATCTGCCGAACCTCGAGCTGTCGCTCCATATCGCATCGGACTGGGCCAGCGATCCCGAGAGCCTGAAGCGCTGCCACGACGACATTGCGTCCGCCAACGTCATCATCGCGACGATGCTGTTCATGGAGGACCACGTGCGCGCGGTGCTTCCGCAGATCGAAGCGCGCCGTCCGCACTGCGACGCCGTCGCGGGATGCGTGTCAGCCGGCGAGATCATCAAGCTGACGAAGCTTGGCAAGTTCTCGATGAACGCCAAGCAGTCGGGCCCGATTGCGTTGCTGAAGCGTCTGCGCGGCAAGTCGAAGTCCGCAAAGAAAGGCGCCGGCGCCGGACAGATGGCGATGCTCCGCCAGATCCCGCGTATCCTGCGGTTCATCCCCGGCACGGCGCAGGACGTTCGCGCCTACTTCATCACGCTGCAGTACTGGCTCGCGGGCTCTGACGGCAATCTCGCAAACCTCGTCCGCTTCCTCGTCGACCGCTATGCCGACGAGGATCGCGCAAGCCTTCGCGGGACACTGAAGGTTGCCCCGCCGATCGCCTATCCTGACGTCGGGCTCTATCATCCGCGCGCTGCAAGGCCGATCGCTGAACGCCTCGCCGAACTGCCGAACTCCGCCGACACCGTCCGCGGCACGGTCGGCGTCCTGCTGATGCGATCGTATGTGCTCAGCGGCGACACGGCGCACTACGATGCGGTGATCACCGAATTCGAACGCCGCGGCCTGCGTGTCATTCCTGCCTTCGCAAGCGGCCTCGACAGCCGCCCCGCGATCGAGGCGTTCTTCAAAACGGGCGCTGAGACCAACGTTGATGCCGTCGTCTCGCTGACCGGTTTCTCGCTCGTCGGTGGCCCCGCCTACAACGATGCCGCCGCCGCCGCCGAAGCACTCGCCGACCTCGATGTGCCTTATCTCGCAGCCCACGCGCTCGAGTTTCAAACGCTCGAGGATTGGTCCAACTCCGCCCGCGGTCTCATGCCGGTTGAAGCGACCATCATGGTCGCCATTCCAGAGATCGATGGCGCTACCGTGCCGACGGTATTCGGCGGGCGGATGCGCAGCACTGCCGGCGCCGCGACCGGCATCGGCGAAATGCGCGCGGATGCAGGCCAGGTCATGCGGCTCGCGGACCGGGTCTCGAAGCTCGTTCGCCTACGCGCGACGGCAAAGGCCGACCGCAAAGTTGCCGTCACGCTGTTCAACTTCCCCCCGAATGGCGGGGCGACCGGAACGGCGGCGTTTCTCTCAGTCTTCCAGTCGCTGCTTCACACGCTGCGCCGCCTGAAGGCCGAAGGCTATACGGTCGATGTGCCCGACGATGCCGACGCGCTGCGCCGGTCGCTGCTCGAAGGCAATGCGGCGACCTACGGCGCTGACGCAAACGTCCACACGCGCATCGCCGTTGACGATCACGTCGCCCGCGAAACGCATCTTGCCGAGATCGAAACGCAGTGGGGCCCAGCGCCCGGTCGTCACCATAGCGACGGCAGCGGCATCCAGGTGCTCGGCCGCCAGTTCGGCAACGTTTTCGTCGGCGTGCAGCCGAGCTTCGGCTACGAAGGCGATCCGATGCGGCTGCTGTTCGAAGGCAACTTCGCACCAACGCATGCGTTCTCCGCGTTCTACCGCTATCTCCGCGAAGATTTCGCCGCCGACGCGATCCTCCACTTCGGCACGCACGGCGCGCTCGAATTCATGCCGGGGAAACAGGCGGGCCTCACGCAGGACTGCTGGCCCGAGCGGCTAATCGGCGACGTCCCGAACGTCTACCTCTATGCCGCCAACAACCCGTCCGAGGGCACGATCGCAAAGCGCCGCTCGGCAGCAACGCTTGTCAGCTACCTGACACCGACGGTCACGCATGCCGGCCTCTACAAGGGGCTTGCCGATCTCAAAAGTTCACTCGAACGCTGGCGGCAGACGGACCCATCGGCGGTCGAAGACCGCAACGATCTGATCCGGCTCATCGGCGATCAGGCCTGCGCCGTCGATCTTGCCGAGGTCGGTGAGATCATCGAGCCGGATACGCTCTCAAACCGCGTCCTTGAACTCGAGTACACGCTGATCCCGCACGGGCTCCACGTGGTCGGCGGCGACATGGACAGAGCCGAACATCTCGATCTCTTGTCCTCGATTGCCGATGCAGCGCATGGCGTGTCGTTCTCACGACAAACGCTCGAGCGGATCGCGGCCGGGGAGCGGCCGACGGTTGTCGCGCAGACCCTCGACCGGACGTGCACCGAAACCGATCGCGTCGCTTTGATTGCCCTTTCCGAAGTCAACGCCCGGCTAGACGCGAAGAGTGAGCTCGACGGCTTAATGGCAGCGCTCGACGGCCGCTTCGTCCGTCCCGTCGCCGGCGGTGACGTCCTGCGGACGACCGACATCCTTCCGACCGGGCGTAACATTCACGGCTTCGATCCCTTCCGCCTGCCGAGCGCCTTTGCTGTCCGTGACGGGTCGCGTCAGGCCGCCCGACTGCTCGAACGCCACATGATCGATGGCCGCGGATTGCCCGAGACCGTGGCACTCGTCCTTTGGGGCACGGACAACCTGAAGAGCGAGGGCGGGCCGATCAGCCAGGCGCTCGCGCTGATGGGCGCAAAGCCCCGCTTCGACAGTTTCGGCCGCCTCGCGGGTGCCGATCTCATCCCGCTTGAAGAACTCGCCCGCCCGCGCATCGACGTGATGATGACACTTTCAGGCATCTTCCGCGATCTGCTGCCGCTGCAAACGCGCATGCTCGCAGAGGCCGCCTACCTCGCAGCCTCCGCCGACGAGCCGGTGTCGCAGAACTTCATCCGCAAGCACGCACTCGCCCATCAGCAGGCGACCGGCTGCGACCTCGAGACCGCCGCACTCCGCGTCTTCTCAAACGCCGACGGCGCTTACGGCGCTAACGTCAATCAGCTGATCGACAGCGGCGCATGGGACAGCGAGGACGAACTCGCAGAGGCCTACGAAGCGCGCAAGTGTTTCGCCTACGGTCGCAACGGCCGCCCGGCACCGCAGAAAGAGCTTCTGA
>JBCBXS010000390.1:0-2520 GCA_039816475.1 Pseudomonadota bacterium
CTCGCGCGCAACCAGACGGAAACGCCGGCACTTGCAACCGCCTCGCGAGTGTCGGCATCCATGAAAGCCCCACCGCCGGTCGCAAGCACTTGGGGTGGCGATTTCAGAAGCCTGGCGATCACGCGCTTTTCGCCATCGCGGAAGTAAGCCTCACCGTGCCGATCGAAGATTTCAGGGATCGTCATCTGCGCGGCACGCTCGATCTCGACATCGGCATCGACGAACGGGATGCCAAGCTTGTTTGCGAGGCGTCTGCCGACGGTGGTCTTGCCGCAGCCCATCAACCCGACGAGGACGATGGACCGCTGACCAAGTTGCGAGATGATCTCAGGCGCGCGTTCGTGTCTGTATCTGCCCATGGCTCTGGCGGCTGATGACCTTTCGCGCACCGCAATTCGAATGATTGGACCCTGCACGACTGCGATGGCCCGTGACAGCCCTGTCGTACCAAGCCGGCGAAGATTGCACGACGACCGGGATGCCCGCTAGATGTCTCAGAATTTAAGATTTCGTTTACCAAAGCCGCCCCAACACTGGTGGCTGGGCACAGTGCCGGACCGAACCCGTCACGGAACGCCCTTAGTTCGGACAAACCCATATGGTCAGGACCGGTCATACGTGATGCGCGCGGCTTCAATCACAACTGAGCGGCGCACGGGGTTCCACGACTGATGCCTGTGATTGTGCGTTTTGCGATCTTTGCGGTCGTCCTGAGCATCGCCGGCTATGTCGGGCTCTACGTCATGGCAAAGCACTTCGAGCCGGAGCCGAAGGAAGTGACCAAGTCACTGCCGGTGAAGATCAAAAAATAAGGGGCGGGAACGCGATGGAACGGTCACGGCAACATCGCGCCACGCAGTTCAGTCTCGCGAGCACCGCGGCGATGGCCTTGGCTTTTGGCGGTGCCTTCAGTGGCCTGCTCTCGGTGGGCGCTGGTCCGGCGGTCGCCGACGACGACTGGAAGCCGTTTGCCGAAATCGACAGACGTCGGGAGAAAGAACGCGCGGCTGCACGCCAACGCTTAAGCCCAGAGGAGCGGCAGACACTTCCGTCGTTCAATCTGGGTGAGGAGCCGTGGCGGCAGGGCCGGTCATCGAACCGGACGGGTGCAGCCGGCGAGCCTTACCCCGGCGCACCGGGCTCAAGCCCGCTATCGCGCTATGCAACGCCTTCGGATCGCAGAGCGGCAGGCGCGCGCGAGCCATATCAATACGGCTATGACAGCAACACCGTCCGCCGAACGGAGCTCGCGCCACCACCGAGCGTCGGACGTGAGGCTGCACCACAGTTCGGCACAGCTCCACGCGACCGCAACGTCGCAGCGCCGTCGGGCGAATATGGCCGCCGCGATAACGGTATTCCCGGCGGCTGGCAGGCGTCTCCGAGGCCGGACGGCTCAGGACGCGCTGGCTGGGGTAGTGAACCCTCACGGCGGGTCGCAAACGACACGCGGACTTTCGGGGCCGACGCCCGCGACCCGAACCGGGCTCGTCCGACCGCGCCGCCCTCAAGCGGCTGGCAGCGCGACACGCTTGGCGGTGGCGATCGACGGGCTTCCCCGCGCTTCGAGACTTCGTCGTCTCGCGACGGTCGTAGCGCCAGCGTTTCCGGCGATGTCTTCAAGCGGCTGATCTCGCAGGTCCCGCTTCCGGCAGCGTCGCCGACGACACGCGCCATATTGGCTGAACTTCTCGCCGACGGTCGACTGATTTCCGAAGGCGGCGAGATCGCGACGCTCGCACGCCTCACTCATCTCGAGGCGGGCCTTCCGATCGCCTCCAACGTCCGCCCCGGCGCCGAGACCAGCCAGGGCCTCGCAGCCTTCATCGCAGCGAAGGCGGCGCTCGCCCGCGGCGACGACCGCACCGCATGTGCGACGATCAAGAGCGCGCTTTCGAACGTTGACGCGTTGCAGACACCCGCCAAGGGACAGGCGATTGCCGTCGGCGGCTTCTGCGCGATGCAGGGCGGCGACATATCGGGTGGCAAGCTTGCAGCGGGTCTTGCCCGTGAAGCCGGTGGCGTGTCGGATCTGACAGCTTACCTGCTCGAGAATGGCGGAGCGGCACCACCGCGCGGCCAGAGCAAACCGCGATCCGTCACGCTGATCGATCTCCGCTTGATGGCGCTCGTTGACGCCCGACCCGAACCGGCGTGGCTCGAAAAGCTGACACCACCTGCGATGGCCTATGCGGCCCGCTATGGCACCCGCCCGCTCGTCCGCGTGGCCGTCGCTGAAGCTGCCGCGAAGAAACACCTGATCGAAACAAAAGACCTCGCAGACGCTTACGAGGCGGCCGGAAATGCCTCCGGCGGCGCGCAAAACCCTCAAGGCCCGTTCGGTGAGCGCGTTGCCATTTGGGCCTCGCTCCGGCAGGCCCGCGATGATCGCGCCCAGTTGAGAGACCTTCGCGCGCTGATGACGTCGGCGCGCCAGAGCCGGCTCGGTAACGCGATGCTGCGGACAGTCGCCGCTCCGGTCTCCCGGCTGCGGGCCGACACACGTGAAACGGCATTTGC
>JBCBXS010000391.1:0-2519 GCA_039816475.1 Pseudomonadota bacterium
TCTCAGGCAACGTCACGACAGCACGCAGGGCTGCGAGGCCAGCTGCATCGATCAGCGCATCGCGATCGAGATCGTAGGCCACGAACGTGCGTTTGATTTTCGCGCGAAGGACATTGAGGCGCGGCAACAGCCAGCGCGTCAGGTCGTACGTGACGTCACTTTCCAACGACAAGCCGGTAATCGGCGCATGGCGGCCTTCGGCTTCGCGATGGTCGACCATGTCTTCGGGGTACAGCGCCAGGCTGCTGTCACTCGCGGCTGTTTGCGCCATCGCCTCGAGGTTGTCCCAGAGGTTGTCCGGGCGATTTGTGATCAGCCCAATCATCTCGTGGGTCGCGGCGGGCGTAAGCGGATCGGCATCATCCGGCGCGTCGTGCTTCCACGCATGGCGGGCGATGTCGCCGTTCGCGCCGGCGAGCAGAACCAGAAGCTCGCCAGGCTGATAGCCTTCTCGCAGCAGCATCTGGACACAGGCGTCGTACAGGTCGTCGACGGCCGGCATTATGTCCATGCCCTGTTCCGCGCTCACGGCGTTCATGCGGCTTCCTCCCACGCATACGCGAGAAAGGTCGCACACAACCGTTTCGAATTGCTGGACCGTTGAGAAACGCTTGCGAAAGGATTCGCTAACGAAGCTGAAAGAACTCGGATGCGCTTGCGGCTGTGCGGAGGGCGATGCGCGCGATCAAATCCGGCGTGGCGATCTAGGCCGCGCGCTCCTTCACGCGGAACGGCAGGCCACCCTTCGGCGTCAGCGTCACCGTTGCGTTGATCCCGGGCTCGGTTTCGCCCGCGAACTCCGGCTGGAAGCGACGCAGGAGAATTGAAAGCGCAAGCGTGTTTTCGACCTGGCTCATAGCGCCGCCGATGCAGGAGCGTTTGCCGCCGCCGAACGGCAGGTAGGAATACTTGACCCGCTTCTTCGCCGCGTCGCCGATCCAGCGCTCCGGCTTGAAGGCCTCCGGTTCGTCCCAAAACCGCGGATTGTGATGGGCACCGTAAGCGAACACGACGACCCGGTCGCCTGCTTTGATCACCTTGCCGCCGATGGTGTCGTCCTCAGCTGCAACGCGGATAAGGCCCCAGATCGGCGGATACTTCCGCATCGTCTCCTGGATGACGGCGCGGGTGTAGACGAGACCGCCGTAGTCGGCAGCCGTTGGCCGGCGATCGCCGTAGACCTCTTCGCCCTCGCGGCGAATGCGATCGGCCATCTCGGGATCGATCGAGGTTTCGTACATCGCCCAGGCCAGCGTCAGCGCCGTCGTCTCGGTGCCGGCCCAAAGATACTGCTTCAGTTCGTCGACGGCCTGCTGCTGGTCGAACTCGGGCACGTTCGGATCGGCGACGACCGCTTCGATCATCTTCAGAAGCGTCTTCTCACGCGCCTCGCGCGGGTCAGCTGCGATCACTTCCGGCGGCACGCCCGCCCAGACTTCCATCGCCTTGGCGGTGTCTTCTTCGGCGATCTCGAAGTCTTCGCCTGACGTCTTCTTCAGCCGCACCGACTTGTGGTTCATCACGTCGGTGTAGGTCTTCACACACTTAAAAACGAAGTGCGGGTTGAACGGCATATCGCGATCGAACAGCGCCTTGCAAATCATGTCGGCGGCGAGCGTCCACGTCTGCTCGACCATCTCAAAGGTCTCGCCGGTCTGCGCCGCTTCGCGCCAGATCTCCGACTTCGCTTCGATCGCATCGAGGAAGTAGGGGATGTACTCGGCGAACATGTCCGGATGGAACGCCGGCTGTTGCGGCATCCGGATCTTCTGCCAGAGCGCGCCGTCGTTGGTGATCATCGACTTGCCGAAGATCGGCTTCAGGCCGTCGAAATACTTGATGTAGTTGTCAGCCTTCGCAACGAGCACATGCTTGAAGTGCTCGGGCTCGGACAGCAGGACGACGCGCTGGTCGCCCATGTTGATCGGCACCACGCCGCCGTACCGCTCGCCCATCTGCATGATGACCGTCATCGGGTTCGACGGGCCCTTCAGCAGCGGCGTCAGCTTGAACCAGATCGAGGATTGCTCGCCGAGCTTCTCGATGTGGGACGGAATGGCGTTCATAGGTTGTTGTCTCCGATCGGGACAGACATCTCGGCGGACCGGTGCACGGCACCAGTTCGATCAAATTGGTGACCGGCGTGGTCGCACCGCAGACCCGCGCAGATACAGCCAAACCTGAGAGGTTGGGCAGCCCTCGCCAGCCGATCGCGCGCATTCCGGGTCCGGTCGTGTGACCCTGTTGCAATCGGCCAGCCAAACGCAGGCGACGCTGCGGGCCGTGAATTCGCGCTGGGCTGACTAATGGTTATGCCGGGATCCGTCCATACAACCAGCGGTGAGCGACCACCTTGTTCCGGCGTGGTTAAATCCCGCTCACAAAACCTGCAATGCGTCGGTTTCGTCAGAGAAGACCCGGCGTGCGCTCCAGACGGCCCGTCCGCCTTCAAGCCGGCATCGGCCGCTGGCGACAGCTGCGACAGTTTCGGGGTAAATCCGGTGCTCCTGCCGGAGAAT
>JBCBXS010000392.1:0-2509 GCA_039816475.1 Pseudomonadota bacterium
CTGGCTGACTGATGCCGACCTCGACGTCTATGTCGACGCGTTCCAGACCACTGGCTTTCAGGCAGCGCTCAACTGGTATCGTTGTCAGACGGAAGGCCGCAACGCGCGCGACTTGATGGCGTTTGCAGGCTGCAAACTGCAAGTCCCGACTGCCTTCATCGCCGGTGCTGCCGATTGGGGCATCCATCAGGTGCCGGGCGCGCTTGCTGCGATGGAGATGGATGGCAGCGTCGATTATCGCGGGACCACGCTGATCCCCGATGCAGGACATTGGGTGCAGCAGGAGCAACCGGACACAGTCTTCGACGCGCTGTCGGGGTTCCTCGGCGAGCTCTGAACGATCTGAATTTGGGAACCCCGCGTGCTCGCGACGCACGCCGGAACATTTGGCCCCACCTCTCGTTTTGCTGGTCCAAGGCGCGGCCGTCTGAGCCCCGCTGCCAACAATTGATCGAGATGCGCCATGAAAACACTCACCAACACTCTGATGACGTCCGTTGCCGCCCTTGCGCTTACCTCCGCAACCGCGATGGTCGCCGAGACGAAGGGCACGAACTCGAGTGCACCGGCGGCTCAGTCCTCGCAGTCGGACGGCACGATGAACAACTCCCAGATGGGAACCGAGGCCAACCCGACAGCGCCCGCCGATCCGATTAAGCCGGCAGGGACGCAGGCAACGTCGACTGAAACAGACACTGAAAAGAAGCCAGAGCAGGCCTCGTCCGAGAATGACGGCACGTCTGATTCAAAGCCGGTCACCGCACAGCGCCCGAACGGCGCCGTCGTGCAGCAGGCCCAGCCGGACACGCGCCTCAGCCCGCCGACGCAGCGCGAAGATGGCGGTGCATTCTATACCGAAAAGATCGGCTCGCTCGTTGGTGAGTACGTCTACGGCGAGAACGGTGAGACGCTTGGCGACGTCAACGATGTCGTCCTGACCAACGGCGTCCCGAATGTGGTTATCGGCGTGGGTGGATTTCTGGGCCTCGGTGAGCGCGAGGTGGCCGTGCCGGTCGAGCGGTTCTCAAAGCGCGACGACAAGCTCTACGTCACCAACATGACGGAAGAGCAGCTGAAGAACATGCCGAAGCATACGGCAGAAGGCTCGCAGTCTGTGGATCGTCAGGCATCGCTGTCTGAGACCATGCAGAAGTAAGTCGGTTGTTGATCGATGCCTCGTTTTGGGCCGCGGTTCTTAGCTGGATCGCGGCCCATTCGTTTGCGCCGCCTCGATTTGCGCTTGAGGCGTTGCGAAATCCGGCCGATCCGCCTCCGCTTTAGGACGGTTTTTGCTTTCCTCGCGTAGCGTCCCTAACAAGGACTGCACATCGCAGCCAAAGCGGGGCGGCAAGACAGACATGCGCATCTTGGTAACGGGTGGCGCCGGCTTCATCGGCTCGGCTTTATGCCGGCAACTGGTCGCCGACGATGGCATCAGCGTTCTGAACATCGACAAGCTGACGTATGCCGCCAACCTGCAGTCACTGGCCTCGATCGCCGATCTGCCGAACTATCGCTTCGCACAGGCCGATATCTGCAACGGCGCGGCGATGGCGCACCTGATCAGCGAATTTGCGCCCGACGGCATCGTGCATCTGGCAGCCGAAAGCCACGTCGACCGATCCATTGATGGGTCCGCGGCGTTCATCGACACCAACATCGTCGGGACCTACCGGCTGCTGGAAGCGACGCGGACTTATTGGGACGGCCTCGACAGCGCGCGCCGCGACGCGTTCCGCTTTCTCCATGTCTCGACGGATGAAGTCTACGGGTCCCTCGGCGAGAGCGGGCTCTTCGAAGAGACGACGGCATACGATCCAAGCTCACCGTACTCTGCGAGCAAGGCTGCCTCCGATCATCTGGCGCTTGCGTGGCATCGCACGTATGGCTTCCCGGCGCTGATCTCGAACTGCTCGAACAACTACGGGCCGTTTCAGTTTCCCGAGAAGTTGATCCCGCTGATGATCCTGAATGCGATGGATCGCGCGCCTTTGCCGGTCTATGGCGACGGTCTCAACACCCGGGACTGGCTCTACGTCGACGATCACGCACGTGCCCTCGCACTCATTCTTCGCAACGGCCGGCTTGGCGAGAAATACAACGTCGGCGGGCGCAACGAGCAGACCAACCTCGCCGTTGTTGAGCAAATTTGCGATCACCTGGACCAGCGGCTTTCAGGCACTGACGATCGCCGATCGCTGATCTCGTTCGTCACCGATCGTCCGGGACACGACCGGCGGTACGCCATTGATGCGACGAAGCTTGAGACCGAACTCGGTTGGCGCGCGTCGGAGACGTTTTCGACGGGCCTTGCGAAGACGATCGACTGGTATCTCGACAACCGCGATTGGTGGCAGCCGCTTCGAGACGGCGTCTACGACGGCGGCCGGCTCGGTCTGAAAGCCGCCATCGGCTGAGTGGAGCGGGGAGCGCAGATGGCACGGAAGGGTATCATCCTGGCTGGCGGGAGCGGCTCGCGGCTGCATCCCATAACGCTGGTCGTCTCGAA
>JBCBXS010000393.1:0-2501 GCA_039816475.1 Pseudomonadota bacterium
ACTGGGGCATTGACCCGAGCGGCATGGCGCGCGCGGCGTTCGCGAACCTGCGCGCCGGCCGTTTCGTCCAGGGCGGTTCGACGATTACGCAGCAGCTCGCCAAGAACCTGTTCCTGTCGTCGGAGCGCACGCTCGCGCGTAAGATCGAGGAATTGACGATCGCGCTCTGGCTCGAGATGCGCCTCAGCAAGCAACAGATCCTCGAGCTTTACCTAAACCAGGTCTACTTCGGTGCAGGCGCCTACGGCATCGAAGCTGCGTCGCAGAAGTACTTCGGGAAATCAGCACGCGCGCTCTCGATCCGCGAGGCCGCACTGGTGGCCGGGCTGCTTCAGGCGCCGACGCGCTATTCGCCGTTCCGTAACCCGGGGCTCGCGCGCCAACGCGGCAACACGGTCATCGCCAAGATGCAGCGCGCGGGGTTCCTTGACGCGAAGACGGCGAAGAACGCACGCAACGCCCGTCTCAAGTTCGCGAAGGCCGACGCCAACACGCGGACCACCCGCGATCTCGGTTACGCCATCGATTACGTGCTCGCGCACATGCCGCAGCTCTCGGGTCTGGAGCAGGGGATCATCATCGTCGAGACGACGATCGACGCGAGCCTGCAGCGCAAAGCGCAGAGCGTCCTTCGTCGCGCGCTTGACCGGGCCCGTAAGGGGCGGCGCGCGCGTGGGCAGGGTGCAATAGTCGTCCTCGACGGCGAAGGCGAAGTCCGCGCGATTGTCGGCGGGCGGTCGTATGCGCAAAGCCAGTTCAACCGTGCGATCAAAGCTCAGCGCCAGCCGGGCTCTGCGTTCAAGCCCTTCGTTTATCTCGCAGCACTTGAAAGCGGACTGACGCCGGAGACGACCGTCTACGATCTGCCCGTTACGATCGGCGATTGGAGTCCGCGCAATGCGTCCGGCCGGTTCGAGGGCGCGATGCCGCTCGAGCGGGGCATCTCGAAGAGTGTAAACACAGTCGCGGTCCGTCTGCAGCAACAGCTTGGCCCTGATGCTGTCATCCAGAGTGCGCGACGGCTCGGCATTCAATCGAAGCTCCGGCGCGACCCGACGCTGGCGCTCGGCACCTCGGAAGTCTCGACGCTTGAGATGACAGCTGCCTACGCGACGCTTGCGAACGGCGGGTTGAAGGTCGGCCCACATGTCATCCGCCGCGTCCGAACGCATTCGGGTCGGCTGTTGTTTGCGCCGTCCGCCCGCTCCTCACCGCGGGTGCTCGCGGGCGAGACCGTCGGGCAGATGAGCCGAATGCTCTCGGCTGTTGTCGAGCGCGGCACCGGGCGACGCGCGGCGTTTGCAAACCATCCCGCGGCTGGCAAGACCGGCACCACGCAGGACGCGCGGGATGCCTGGTTCGTCGGCTACACGCGGCATCTGACGGCGGGCATCTGGATCGGCCAGGACGGTCGCGGCCCGAGCCTGACGGGGCTCAGCGGCGGCACGCTCCCGGCTGAGGTCTGGCGCGATGTCATGGCGTTCGCACACGATGATCTGAGACCCTTGCCGCTCGCTTGGTACGGTGGCGCGAAGGCGCGACCGCTGACATCGCGGGCGAAGCTAAAGCCGAAATCAAAGCCAAAGCCGAAGTCACGGCCGACGCCTGTCGCGAAGCGCCGACCAACACGTCGCCCTAAGACGCTTGCGACGCGTCGCGTCCCCGTCGCCCGCGTGACGCCGCAGCGGACGCGGACGCGGACACAGACAACGCCCCGGCTTGCCGAGCGGACCGCGATCTTCGCGCGCCGCATTCCAGCGCTTCCGAAGCGTCGGCCAACGCGCGTTGTTCGTCGCAAGGCCCCCGCGCGGGCGATTGCCCCACCCCGTGTGCCAGTGGCGAACCCGAGCCTCGATCAGCGCTTTATCGCCGATGCGATCCGCGAAACGGAACGGTTTGAAACGCGCAAGCTCGCGCGGTCGGAGCTGGAGCGGACGCGCCGTGCCCGGCAGTTCGATGCCGAAGCGATCCGTCGGATGCTTGCCGAGGCGCAGTCGCCAGCGGGCCCCGCGCCGGTCCCGTCACGCTATCGGCGTCCTCAGACGCTGATGGGTCTTGGCAAGCCGCCGCGCTAGGGCGCCCGTGCTCGGGCACCGCTTGCAGCGCGCGCGAGCGTTTCACAATCGCAACGTCAGGGCACGCCGGAAGCCGGTTGCCGTCGATCCACGCATGACCCGTCTGCCGTGCGCTGATAGCTTTTCGCCTCAGGTCATTGGAGTGAGGAAAGCGTAATGCCAGCGAAGTTGAGGATTGCCGTGATCGCGGCGGCTGTCGTTGCCGGTTCGGCCGGGTTGGCGGAGGCGAACTGCGTCCGTAAGGGCGCAGAAGCGACGGCCGGCGATGAGAAATCCGCCAAGTGGTTCGCGCTTGAGACGATGGTCCAGAGCGTAAGCTGGGGGTTGTGGCCAAGCTTCGTGGCGAACGGTTCGACGCCCGGCTATCGCATCACGAAGCAACGGTATCGTTGCGCGAAATCCGGGCTTGGCGTCACCTGCCGCGGG
>JBCBXS010000394.1:0-2501 GCA_039816475.1 Pseudomonadota bacterium
CGTTCCGATACTCGGTCGTCCTCTGGGCGATCCTCTTCGGTGCGCTCTTCCTTGGCGAGATGCCGACCTACTGGACGCTCGCCGGGTCAGCAATCGTCATGGGCGCAGGGCTTTACACGTTCGTCCGCGAGCGTCAGCTAGCAAACCGCGGCTGACGCTGACGCCGCGCGTCGCGGTTGATCGTCACGATTGAATGACGCGCCCGACGAACGGCAGCTCGCGGTAGCGGTACGCGAGGTCCATGCCGTATCCAACGACAAAGTAATCGGGGCACTCGAAAGCCTTGAAGTCCGCTTCGATCTCGGCGGCCCGGCGCACCGTTTTATTCAGCAGCACGCACGTCTTGATGGTCGCAGCCCCGCGCGCCGAGAGCAGGTCCTTCGCGTACGCGAGAGTGCGGCCCGATTCCAGAATGTCGTCGATGATCAGGAGGTCACGTCCTTCCACGTCCAGATCGATATCGCGCAGGATCTGGACACTGCCCGACGACTGCGTCCCCTTGCGGTAGCTTGAAAGCGTCAGAAAATCGACTTCGGGGCCGAGGCCGACCCCCTGCATCGCGCGCAAAAGATCGGCTGCGAAGATAAAGCTGCCCTTCAGGATCGCGATGACGAGCAGGTTCTTCATCCCGCTTTCGCCAATCTCGTCGGCGAGCGCCTTGATCCGCGCCTGGATCTCGGCGGCAGAGATTAGAACCTCAATTTCGTTCTCGGTCTCGTTGCTCATGATGGCTGTCTTTTCACACGTGCTTAGTGACGGCAGATCGATCGGATCGCGGTAGAGGCGCCTCATCTACAGCTCCAGCGCCGCACAAGCTCGGCAGGTCCGGCGCCTCAGAATACCGGCGGGAAGCCTTGGCAATTCGGGCGGTCGTCGGTCACGAGGGTCTTGCTTGAGCGGACACATCGCGCCCACCGCGCCGCCACAATCATCGCCGATTGATCCGGCCAGTTGCTTCGCACATAAACACGCATGGTCCAAGCAGCGGCGGCGGCAACCGTTCGGCCTCGGGCCTAGGGGAGAGGGTTCCAGAACGTGATCCGGTTCGACAACGTATCATTGAGATACGGGCGCGGCACTGATGTGCTGCGCGATGTGTCGTTTGATCTCGCGCCGGGCTCGTTCCACTTCCTCACCGGCCCCTCCGGTTCGGGCAAGACGACGCTGCTGCGGCTGATGTTTCTGTCGCTCGCACCCTCCGCCGGCCGTCTCAATCTGTTTGAAGAAGACACGCACCGGGCGGCAACCGCCAAGCGCGCAGCCCTTCGCCGTCGCATCGGCTTCGTGTTTCAGGACTTCCGCCTACTCGATCACATGACGACCTGGCAGAACGTTGCCCTCCCGTTGCGCGTCATCGGCCGCCGCGAGGGCGATTACAAAGAAGACGTGACCGATCTCCTGCAGTGGGTCGGCCTCGGCGATCGCATGCATCACTTCCCGTCGGTCTTGTCGGGCGGCGAGAAGCAGCGTGCGGCGATCGCGCGCGCGGTGATCGGCAAGCCCGAGCTTCTTCTCGCCGACGAGCCGACCGGGAACGTTGACCCGCAGATGGCGCGCCGCCTCCTCCGCCTGTTCGTCGAACTCAACCGGCTCGGCACGTCCGTTGTCATCGCCACCCACGACCATCAGTTGATGCGGCAGTTTCGTGCGCCGCGTCTCGAACTCCACAACGGCCATGTCCGGATCATTTAGAAAACGACCGGCTGCCGCGCCGCCCACGTACGAACCGGTCGGCTACGGCAATCTCGACGACGCGCCACGGACTGCGCCGCCGGCGCCACCGGCACCGCCGCGCGCGTCTGACGCCGATCCAACAACCGCGCCATACACCTCGCCGAAATCACGCGACGACGGGCTGGACCTGCCGCCGCTGCCACCGCCGGGTGACTTCGACGTCGCGCCCGCGAGCACGCGTGACGGTCAAGGCCGCTCAGGCCACGCGCCAATTGTTCCAGCCCGTTCGGTGACGGGTAACTCGCTGACGCTCGTCATCTCGATTATGTGCTTCCTCGCCTGCCTGACGGCCGGCGCCGTTTATCTGATGAACCAGTCGGCTGCGGCCTGGCTTCAGAACATCGCGAGCGAAGTGACAGTCCAGATCGAGGCGGACGAGAAAGCCGACATCGAAGCGCGCATGCTCGAGGTGAACGCCTACCTCCGGCAGCAGCGCGGGATCGCTGCGACGACCATCATCCCGCAGGCGACCTCTCGGGCACTGCTCGAGCCGTGGCTTGGCTCGTCCGACGCGCTTGAAGCCTTACCGATCCCGCGTCTGATCGCGATCCAGATCGACCGCAATCAGCCGCCCGATTTCGAGACCGTTCGCGGCGAACTCACGAAGCGCTTCACCGGCGTCAGCCTCGACGATCACCGCCAGTGGCAGCGCCAGATCAAGACGGTGACGAATTCGTTCGCGCTCGGCGGACTTGCGATCCTGCTGCTGGTCGGTGCGGCGACAACAGCCATCATCGTGTCGGCGACCCGCAGTGCAATGCTTTCGA
>JBCBXS010000395.1:0-2489 GCA_039816475.1 Pseudomonadota bacterium
GGTCGACAATATCGGCAAGTTCGAAGCCGAGTTCCTGCGGCATATGCGCGGACCCGGCAGCGACATCCTCGAGACCATCCGCAGCGAAAAGGCAATCTCGGATGAGACTGAGAAAAAGCTGATCTCGACGCTCGACGACTTCTCGAAGACGTTTACGGCCTGATCGCACGCAAACGATGCAACAGGCGACGCTCTCATACGTTTCACCTTTCGAGGCCATTGGGCGGCTCGGCATGGGCCGTTCCCCTTCGAAAGGAGCAATGATTATGGGTACGTATGTCGAAGAATCGCTTGCGACCGGCGAAGAGGTGCTGCACCGCGGGAAGCTGCACTGGATCATTCACTCAATGTCGTTCGGCTGGTTTGCAGCAGCCGTCGTCGTGTTGATCGCGGGCGTTTTGGTGCCCGAAAGCCTCCAGCTCTATGTGTGGATCGCAGCCGGCGTCCTCGCGCTTATCGGGCTGGGCTTTCTGATCACGAGCATGCTGCGCCAGATCAGCACCGATTACGCGGTCACCAACAAGCGCATCGTCGCGAAGCACGGCTTTGTCTCGCGCGACACGTCCGAGCAGCGGCTCGACAAGATTGAGTCCGTCGAGGTCGTCCAGAGCTTCCTCGGCCGGCTTTTGAACTACGGCACAGTGGAAGTGAACGGCACGGGAACGGCCGAGACGATCTTCCGCCGCGTGGCCGAACCGGTCTCGTTCCGCACTTACGTGAACGATGCGATCGAGCGGAATAACTTGAGCGGAGCGACCTAACTCAATGCCAAGCTTGAAGGATCTGAAAAACCGTATCGCCAGTGTGACGGCGACGCGGAAGATCACAAAGGCCATGCAGATGGTTGCCGCGGCGAAACTGCGCCGCGCGCAGGAAGCGGCAACCGCCTCGCGGCCCTATACCGAGCGCATGAATGCCGTGCTCGCGAACCTGAACAAGGCTATGGGCGGACGCGAAGGCGTTTCGCCCCTCCTTGCCGGGACCGGCAGCGATCAGACGCATCTTCTCGTTGTTATGACGGCGGAGCGTGGTCTCTGCGGCGGCTTTAACGGCAACATCGCGAGGAAGGCTCGGGCCGACATCCTCCGGCTGCAGAAGTCCGGCAAGACTGTCAAAGTCATCTGCGTCGGCCGCAAGGGTTACGATGTCCTTCGCCGCGAGTTCGATCACATCATCATGGAGACCATCGTCCTCCGCGATGTGAAGCAGATCGGCTTCTCGAACGCTGAAGAGATCGGTGCAAAGGTCCTCGGACTGTTCGATGCCGGTGAATTCGACATCTGCACGATCTACTTCTCGGAATTTCGCTCGGTGATTGCGCAGGTCCCGACCGCGCAGCAGCTCATCCCGGCGTCACTCCCCGAGGAAGACGAAGCGGCAAAGGACGAGGACAACAAGCTCGCGCCGATCTACGAGTATGAGCCCGACGAAGACGCGATCCTCGGCTATCTGCTGAAGCGCAATATCTCGACGCAGATCTTCCGCGGTCTCCTCGAGAATTCCGCGTCAGAGCAGGGCGCGCGCATGACTGCGATGGATAACGCAACGCGAAACGCCGGCGATATGATCGAGCGGCTCACCATCGAGTTCAACCGTCAGCGTCAGGCACAGATCACGACGGAACTGATCGAAATCATTTCCGGCGCCGAAGCGCTATAACGGCACAGTTTTAAGAATTCGGCCTCGCGCGATCGCCGGGACGACGAACGAGAGATTGAGGAAAGACTTCTGAGATGGCCAACACGAACGGACGAATTCGCCAGGTGATGGGCGCTGTTGTCGACGTGCAGTTCGACGAGCACCTGCCGGCGATCCTGAACTCGCTCGAGGTCGACAACGAGGGCAACCGGCTCGTCCTCGAAGTGGCACAGCACCTCGGCGAGAACACGGTGCGCACGATTGCGATGGACGCAACCGAGGGCCTCGTCCGCGGTCAGGAAGTCAAAGACACCGGCGAGCCGATCGCAGTTCCCGTCGGCGAAGGCACACTTGGTCGGATCATGAATGTCATCGGCGAGCCCGTCGACGAGGCAGGCCCGATCTCGGCAGAAGCGCAGCGTCCGATCCACGCCCCGGCACCGGACTTCGTCGAGCAGTCGACCGAAGGTGAGATCCTCGTCACGGGCATCAAGGTCGTCGACCTGCTCGCGCCTTACGCGAAGGGCGGCAAGATCGGCCTCTTCGGCGGCGCCGGCGTCGGCAAGACCGTGCTCATCATGGAGCTCATCAACAACATCGCGAAGGCGCACGGTGGTTATTCCGTGTTCGCCGGCGTTGGTGAGCGGACGCGAGAGGGCAACGATCTCTATCACGAGATGATCGAATCCAACGTGAACGTGAACCCGGCTGAGAACAACGGCTCGGCTGCCGGCTCGAAGGCAGCGCTCGTCTACGGCCAGATGAACGAACCGCCGGGCGCCCGCGCACGCGTCGCGCTCACCGGTCTCACCGTCGCCGAGCACTTCCGAGACCAGGGCCAGGACGTGCTG
>JBCBXS010000396.1:0-2484 GCA_039816475.1 Pseudomonadota bacterium
CCTTCGGCATCGACTGCGCTTTGGCGTTCTGGATCGCGAGCCGGAGACGCGGGTTCATCGCGGGGTCGGGCGCACCGAGTTTGGCGGCAACCGTGATCTCGCGGGCAAGCTTGGAAAAGAGCTTCGAGCGGGCCGCATCCTGACGGCCCTTGCGGTGCATGATGTTCTTAAATTGCGAATGTCCGGCCATGTCGCTCGCGTTCGGATTGGTTGGGCGGGAGTGCGTTTCTTCGCCTACCGCGCTCAGATTGCTGTGCGTGTTAGCGCAAGGCGCCGGCCTGAATCCAGTCAGCGGGCTTAGTTCGTCACCAGAACGGCGGAAAGACAGTCGGCAGCGCGCCGCCGATCCGCAACGGCGCGCAGTCGGTCGCGAGGCCCGTTCGATCGTCAATTTCGACGGCAAGGCCGCAGAGTGTTGCCGGGCCCTCGGCAGGTTTGTAGCGCTCGCGCGGGAGCCGGGTCAGGAAGCGGTTGACGGGTTCGCCGCTGTCCATGCCGATCACGGATTGGTAGTCGCCCGTCATGCCTGCATCGGTCTGGTAAGCCGTGCCGCCCGGCAGAACGCGATGGTCGCCCGTCGGCACGTGCGTATGCGTCCCGACGACGACGGAGACGCGGCTGTCGAGGAAATAGCCGAGCGCCTGTTTCTCGCTGGAGGCCTCCGCGTGGAAGTCGACAACGATCGCGTCTGCCCCCACCCCAAGCGGGCACGCGGTCACTTCGCGGTCGAGCGCGCGGAACGGACAATCGAGCTCCGGCATGAAGACGCGGCCCTGCGCGTTGACGACGAGTACGGTCCGGCCGTTGCCGAGCGTGATGAGGGCTGCGCCCCGCCCCGGCGTCCCGGCCGGCAGATTGACAGGCCTGATCAGCCGGTCTGCCCGCTCGATAAAGACAAGCGCCTCGCGTTGGTCGAAGGCGTGGTTGCCGAGCGTGATCGCGTCGATGCCGGCGTCGCAGAGTTGTTCGTAGATCTTCTCCGTGATCCCGAACCCAGCGGCTGAATTTTCTGCATTCACAATAATGCCGTCGATCGCGTGGTCGCGGCGCAGTTGCGGGAGGTGAGATAGCGCAACCGTTCGCCCGGCGCGCCCGACGAGATCGCCAATAAAGAGAAGGCGCATGGATCAGTCCGTTTGGGCGCGACCAGCCGTTTCGGCGGCCGTCAGGCCTGTCGGTGTCAGGATGTAGTCGACCGGCTCGTCATAGGCGTCGCGCGGGACGGCGTCGAGCACCTGGGCGTCATAGGCGAGACCGATGGTGAACCGCAGGCCGCCGGCTTCGCGAAACGCGGCGATTGTCCGGTCATAAAAGCCACCACCGTAGCCGACGCGATACCCGGCGCGGTCAATCGCAAGCAGCGGCACGAGCAGCACGCTGGGACTGACCACCGGGCACGTCTCGTCGGGCTCCTGAATACCCCACGTCGTGGTCACCAGCGGATCGCCTTCGCGCCAGCGCCGGAAGACCAGTGGCTGATCCAAGCCCACCATCTGAGGCAGAGCGATCTCGCAATCGATGTCCACTGCGCTGAGGACTGACAGCGGATCAAGCTCGTCTTTGATCGGCATGTAGCCTGCGACCAGGTCTGATGGCGCGATCAGTCCTGCGGCTGCCAGATGCGCGCCCATCTGATGCTCGACCCGCGATGCACCTTCGGTGATGGAGGCGACGCCGGCACGTGTCATCTCGATCCGCCGGATGTCGCGCATGTGTCGCCGCAGTCGGGCTTTCTGATCTGTCGGGTCGTTGTCGCTCATCGGCTTACGCGGCTCGGAACAGCCGAACCGCCTCGTCGCATTCGAACACGTAAAGAAGATGCCGCAGCGCTTCTCCTCGCGCGGATACGAGGCGTGGGTCTTCAGCGAGGATCAGCCGCGCATCGTCAGAGGCGGCTTCCAGCAACTCTGTGACGCCCGGGCCCTCGGCCACGCGATAACCCGGTTCGCCGGACTGCCGCGCGCCGAGGAGTTCGCCGCCGCCGCGCAGCGTCAAATCCATTTCGGCAATCTCGAACCCATCCTCGCTGCGCTCCATCATCTCGATCCGGGCTTTAGCAACGTCGCCGATCGGTGTTGCATGCAACAGGATGCAGAATGACTGACGATCGCCACGGCCAACGCGACCGCGAAGCTGGTGCAACTGCGCGAGCCCGAAGCGCTCGGCGTGTTCGATGACCATGATCGTCGCGTTGGGGACGTTGACGCCGACCTCGATCACGGTTGTGGCGACGAGAATGCCAAGTTCGCCGCCGGAGAAGCGCGCCATGATGCGGTCTTTCTCAGGCCCGGTCATAGCGCCGTGGACCAGGCCGACCTTAGCCGGGAAGAGCTGTTGAAGATGAGCAGCGCGTTCCTCGGCGGCTGCGAGTTCGGTCTTTCCCGTGCTCTCGATCAGCGGGCAAACCCAGTAGATCTGCGCGCCTTCTGACAGCTGAACCCGGACGCGTTCGATGAGCTTTTCCATCGCATCGGTCGCAACCTC
>JBCBXS010000397.1:0-2483 GCA_039816475.1 Pseudomonadota bacterium
ATCGCGACGCCGAACCAGCGTCATCGCGACGACGGTCTAGCGGCGATCTCGGCGGGTGTCCCGGCGCTCATCGAGAAACCACTTGCTGATACGGAAGCGGCGGCAACCGAACTCGTCTCGGCTGCCCGAGCCAAGAACGTGTCCGTGCTGGTCGGCCATCACCGGCGGCATTCGCCAGCCGTTGCCGCCGCGAAGCAACGGATCGACGACGGTGCGCTCGGCCGGGTTGTCGGCGTCCAGGGCAGCTTCTGGCTCGCAAAGCCGAAAGCCTACTTCGACGTTGCGTGGCGGCGGGCGAAGGGTGCCGGCCCGGTCCTGATCAACCTCATCCACGACATCGATCTGTTGCGATATCTCTGCGGCGAGATCGCGAGCGTGCAGGCGATCGGCTCAAACGCTGCGCGCGGCTTCGATGTCGCCGATACCTGCGGCGTGCTGCTCGCCTTCGAGGCCGGCGCGATCGGCACGTTTGCGGTGTCCGATACGGTTGTCGCGCCGTGGAGCTATGAACTGACTGCCGGCGAAAACCCGGCGTATCCGCCGACCGGAGAGGGCTGCTATTGGATCGGCGGCACGGCCGGCGCGATGGCGTTACCGCAGGGCACCATCTGGCGGCAGGACGGGCCAGCCGACTGGTGGGCTCCGATCCACGCCGAGACAAAGATGGTGCCCGCAGCCGGCGCTGATCCGCTCGTCCGACAACTCAAGCACTTCTGCGAGGTCGTTCGCGGCAAGGCGAAGCCGCTCGTCTCAGCCGAGGAGGGCGCCCGTTCGCTCAGCGTGACGCTTGCGATCCAGAGGTCCATTGAGGCCGATGGCGCGCAGATGGTGCCGGGTGCGGCCTGAGCGCCGTCGGGTCAAGGCTGCAATGCGATCTCAAATCAACGGCTGGCACGTTTCGCAGACGAACGCGCGGCGCCCTGCAATCTCGATGGCCAGGACCTGCTCGTCGCAGCGCGGGCACATGGGTTTCGCAAAGATGTTCGTGCGTTCACCGTAGCGCTCACCGGAGGGGCCCTGACCGTCGACGGTGATTATCGCGTTCTTCTTCACGCCAAGTTCGAGGAGCTGTCGGGCATCGGTCCACAGCGTGTCGAACATCTCGCGGTTGAAAGCATTGCCCGGCGTGTCGGGATGAATGCGCTGCCGCCACAGGATTTCCGTACGGTAGATGTTGCCGATGCCCGCGATCACGGACTGGTCCATCAACAGCCGGCCGATCGGTGCGCGGCTCTTCGAGATTCGGGCAAACGCGCGATCGGCGTCGGCGTCCTTGCGGAGCAGGTCCGGCCCGATCCGTCCGGTGATCTTTGCGAAGCCTTCTGCATCGAGGATCTCGCACGTGTTCGGCCCATTGATGTCGATGCCGTGGGTGTCGGCGGCAAGGCGGACGCGGACAGCGCCCTTCGGCTCCGGCATCGGCTGCTTGGTCTTCTTGAACTTGCCGAACAGCCCGAGGTGGATGTGCAGCGACGTGTCTGGGTCGAAGATATAAAAGAGATGCTTGCCGTAGGCCTCGACGGCAGTACAGGTCGCGCCATCCAGTGTTTTTGCACCCTTCGCGAAGCGGACCTGCGGCGACGAAACCTCAAGCGTGCGGCCCTTCAGGACCCGGCGATGGTCTCGCGCTGCACGATGGATCGTATGGCCTTCAGGCATGGCGCTAGCTTCTCTTGTCGTGGTCTCATCGGGTCGCGCTCGCCTACCGGGACGCGACGCCGCTCACATCGTGGGTTAGGAACGAAGACGGCAACGGGGCCGATGACCGCGTCCCGGCCGGTTGGGGACAACAGCGCGGACGATGAGTGATTTTCCACAGGTAGACGTGAGCGAAAGCGATGCCGCGTCGCGCAAGCCGATGCCGGTGCTCGTCGAGGTCGCGCGCGGCGATCATGTCGAAAGCGTCCATCGCGGCGCGATCGCCGTTGCTGACGCGGCCGGAGCGATCATCGCGTCGGTCGGCGACATCGACTGGAAAGTCTATCCGCGTAGCGCGATCAAGCCGCTGCAGGCGATCCCCGTTTTGCGCTCCGGCGCGGCGGACAAATTCAGCTTGGATGAGGCCGACATCGCATTGCTGTGTGCGTCGCACAGCAGCGCGCCGAAGCATGTGACGCGCGCCGAGGCGATCCTGCAGCGGATCGGCCTGACGCCGGACGCGCTTTGTTGCGGCGCGCACTGGCCACTCGATCCGGCAGTCGCGCGTGATCTTGCTCGCGCTGACGGCACGCCCACGAAGGCGCACAACAATTGCTCGGGCAAGCACAGCGGCATGCTCGCGACCGCCGTTGCAACGGGATCGGATCCGGCGCGATACGCCGAGGCCGATGGCGAGGTGCAGGCAACGATCCTGAAGCTTCTTCGCGAGTTCTGCGGCACCGAGGCTGTAGGTGACGTCCCGGGTGTTGACGGATGCGGCGCGCCCAACTGGCCGATCTCAGTCCGCGGCCTTGCACTGGGGTTCGCGCACTTCGCGGCTCGGT
>JBCBXS010000398.1:0-2479 GCA_039816475.1 Pseudomonadota bacterium
TTCGAAAGAGCGCCGGCGAGGTTGAGGCTGATAAGGTTGTGCCAGTCGCTCCCGCCGACCATTGCGTACATGATGCCGTCAATGAGTTCATGACGCTCTCCGGTCGCGCTCTCATGTGAGAGATACTGCTTCGTCGAAACCGGATTTGGCAGACGGACGGCTTCACTCACTTGACTTGCTCCTGCTGCCCACCACTCACGACTTACGCGCCTGCGGATAGCGTTCGGGGGCGACGACAGATTGTGGATTAAGGCTGCCGATATTGCCGCTTTCCTTGCCGGCCGACGGATCGATCACTGCGTTGATGAGGGTCGGCTTGCCGCTGTCGATGGCCTCACGGACGGCGCTGCTGAGCGCATCCGGCGTCGTGACGTGATGGCCAGCGCCGCCAAACGCCTGCATCATCTGATCATAGCGTGCATTGTTGACGAACACCGTCGTTGCCGGATCGCTGCCGCCCGACCAATTCGTGTCGTCACCACGGTAGATTCCGTTGTTGTTGAAGACGACGACGCAGACCGGCAGCTGGTATCGGACAATCGTTTCGATCTCCATTCCGCAGAACCCGAACGCGCTGTCGCCTTCCACCGCGAGAACCGGGCAGCCCGTCTCGACGGCGGCGGCGATCGCCGAGCCCATGCCGATGCCCATAACACCCCACGTGCCGACGTCAACGCGCTTGCGAGGCCGATGGATATCAATGATCGACCGGGCGAAATCGAGCGTGTTTGCGCCTTCATTGACGAGGATCGTGTCGGGCTTGTCAGCGATGACGCGCTTGAGCGCCCCGAGCGCTGCGGAGTAGTCCATTGGGTTCGAATTGTTCTGCAGCCGCGCCGACATCTTCTCGACGTTGACCTGCACCTTCTGGCGGACCGCGCCGGTCCAGGTCTCGGACGGTTTCTGCCAGGACGAGCCCATGGCTTCGCTGAGGGCGCTCAGGCATGAGCCGATGTCGCCGACCAGTGGCGCTGCGATTTCGACGTTTGAATCCATTTCTCGTGGATCGATGTCGATCTGGACGAAGCGCTTCGTGTGCGGCGGGCCCCACTGCCGACCCTTGCCGTGACTGAGCAGCCAATTGAGCCGCGCACCGACCATGAGCACGACGTCTGACTCTTTCAGCACCATCGAACGGGCGGCGGACGCGCATTGCGGATGCGTGTCGGGCAGCAAACCCTTCGCCATCGACATCGGCAGATAGGGGAAACCGGACCGTTCCACGAAGTCGCGGATGACGTCGTCCGACTGGTCGTAAGCAGCACCCTTGCCGAGAATGATCAACGGCCGCTCGGCAGACTTCAGGACATCGAGAGCGCGCGAAATGGCATCTTCAGCGGGACGCTGTCGCGGGGCCGGATCGATGACGTGGACAAGTGACTTCTGGCCTTCGACGGCGTCCATGGTCTGTCCGAGCAGAGCGCCGGGGATGTCGAGATAGACCCCGCCCGGGCGACCTGAGGCAGCGGCCCTTATAGCTCGGGCAACACCGATGCCGATGTCTTCGGCGTGCAGGATCCGGAAGGCTGCCTTCGCCAGCGGCTTGGCAATCGCGAGCTGGTCCATTTCCTCGTAGTCGCCCTGCTGAAGGTCGACGATCTCGCGCTCGGACGAACCGGAGATCAGAATCATCGGCCAGCAGTTCGTCGTCGCATTCGCAAGCGCTGTCAGACCATTGAGGAAGCCCGGCGCAGAGACCGTCATGCAGATCCCTGGCTTCTTCGTCAGGAAGCCCGCGACAGAGGCGGCGTACCCGGCGTGTTGCTCATGCCGAAAGGAGAGCACGCGCAATCCCGATGCCTGTGCGTATCGGCCGAGGTCCGTGATCGGGATACCGGGCACATTGTAGATCGTCTCGACGCCGTTGAGCTTCAGCGCGTCGATCAGCAGATGAAATCCGTCCGTCAGCGTTCCCGCATCGGCGTCGGGCTGCAATCCGGCTGTGGTGTCCATGGGCATCAAACTCTCCGGCGGTTGGGTCCGCTTGTCTTTCGCTAGTCGACGGTCAGGTCGCCTGACGGCGCGTCGGCTGGGTCTCGTCGAAGTCGAGGTCGACGTAACGCTCGACGTGATCGCGCAGGCGTAGCGTGTGATCTCGCACGAGCCGTTCCGCGCGCTCGGTGTCGCGAACATCGAGTGAGGAAATAATCTCCTTGTGGTCGACAATCGAACGCTGAGCGCGGTCCTGCTCGAAGATCGTCCGCTGGCGGATCGCGCGAACGTGGAAGAACAGGCGGTCGGTCATCTCCGCAATGAGTTCGCAGCCCGAGAGGCGAACAATCGCCTGATGGAAGCGAATGTTGGCATCGGAATATTCTCCCATGCGCTTTGCCACCTCGTCAGAGGCAAAGTCATCGACGAGGTCATGCAGCGCTGCGATCTCAGCGTCCGTTGCCTGCTGGCAGGCGAGCCGCGCGGCCATGCTCTCAAGCGCCGCCCAGACCGTGATCATTTCAACATTTTCGGGCTTAGTCTTGCG
>JBCBXS010000399.1:0-2478 GCA_039816475.1 Pseudomonadota bacterium
TCGCCGAGGGTCTGCCCGATTTCGTCGTCGAGTTCCGTCGGGAAGGGGCCGGAGCCAACGCGCGTGGTATAAGCCTTTGCGATGCCGAGGACGAAGTTCAGCGTGTCCGGCCCGACGCCCGACCCGATCGCCGCCTGAGCTGCGATCGTGTTCGATGACGTCACGAACGGGTAGGTCCCGTGATCGATGTCGAGGAGCGCGCCCTGTGCCCCTTCGAACAGGATGCGCTTTCCGGCCTTCCGCGCCTTCGCCAACCGGTCCCAGGCGACATCGATGAATGGCAGAACTGTGGGCGCGATATCGCGGAGTTCGGCCATCAGCGTGTCGGCGCTGACTTCCGGCTTCGACAGGCCCCGGCGCAACGCGTTGTGATGGACGAGGATGCGCTCGACTTTGGCGCCGAGCGTTTCGAGGTTGCGTAGGTCCTGCACGCGGATGGCGCGCCGGCCGACCTTGTCTTCGTAAGCGGGCCCGATCCCGCGACCGGTCGTGCCGATCTTGCCGGAGCCCGCCGCCTCCTCGCGCATCTGATCGAGTTCGCGATGCAGCGGCAGAATGAGCGTCGCGTTCTCGGCGATCTTCAGGTTGTCGGACGTGATCGCGACGCCCTGCTCCCGCAGTGTGTTGATCTCATCGCGCAGCGCCCACGGATCGATGACAACCCCGTTGCCGATGACGGCAAGCTTGCCCGGCCGCACGACCCCCGACGGCAGCAGCGAGAGCTTGTAGACCTGGTTGCCAATGACGAGCGTGTGGCCGGCGTTGTGGCCGCCCTGATAGCGGACGACGATATCGGCGCGCTCAGACAGCCAGTCGACGATCTTGCCTTTGCCCTCGTCGCCCCACTGGGCCCCGACCACAACTGCGTTGGCCATATCCGCTCCCGGTCCTGCGCGTCGTCCCGACAGCGCGACGGCCGCCGGAGATCGCGCTCTGATTAGGCCAACTGTCCCCGAATTGACAGTGCGACGTCGGGACGGTCGGCTGCGATCCGCGGAGCGCTCTGGGGGCGGCTGGCCGGCGTCGGGTTGCGCCCTCGACCGTCGCCGCAGTCGTCGCCTTGGCGGGCTGGCGTGCACGTGCCATATCGCGGTCGCCCTCCGCTTCCCACCGCCGCGCTGATTGCGCCGATGCCAACGGACGATCATGCGCTCCGCTTTCACCAAGCTTTACGACCAACCGTTTTTGCTGATGCCGCTGACCGCTCTGATCTGGGCGATCAACTTCGTCATCGGCAGCGGGATCTCCGACAGTGTGCCGCCGATGACGCTGTCGTTCATCCGCTGGACGCTGGCGGCTTTGATCCTGTGTGTGATCAGCTGGGGCGAGATCAAAGAGGCGTGGCCGACGATCCGCGCAAACCTGCCGTTCCTAGCGTTTTTGAGCCTGACCGGCACGGCGCTGTTCAATGCGCTGCAGTATCTCGCGCTCAACTACACGAGTGCGGTGGCCGCCGCTGTCATCAACTCATCGGGCCCAGTGCTGATCGCGCTCTTTGCCTGGATGATTTTCGGTGACCGGATCGCGCGGCTGCAGTGGCTCGGTATCGTGGTCTCGGTCCTGGGCGTGCTGCTGATCGTGACGCGCGGAGACATCACGGCTTTGACGAGCGTGTTTGGCAACGGTCTTGGCGAGCTCATCATGCTGACAGCAATGGCGATGGTCGGGCTGTACGCTGTGTTTCTGCGCAAGCGGCCGGCGCTTCGCCCGCTGCCGTTCATGGCCGTGCTCGCAACCATCGCGAGCCTGGTGAACATCCCGCTGATGCTGGTCGAACAGACGATGGGGTTTGGTGCGCCGGTGACGATTACGCCGGCAACGCTGGTCGCGTTTCTTTACGTTGCAACGTTTCCGTCGATCGTCGCCTACGTGTTCTTCAACCGGTCCATCGAGCTGATCGGACCTGCGCGCACGTCGATCTTCCTGCACCTGATCCCGGTGTTTGCAGGCCTGCTCGGATTTGCGTTTCTTGGCGAACCGCTGGCGCTCTACCACGCCGCGGGCTTCGTCCTGATCGTCACCGGCGTCGTGCTGGTGTCGCGAAAGCCGACATCGGCCCGCGCCTAACGCGACCGCCGAAGCCGCTTAGCCACCTACTGCCACGGCACGAGTTCGTCGATGACTTTGGCCTCAGTCTCGAAGTTTTGCCGTTCGCGAAAGCTAGCTTTGATCTGCTTCAGCTTTGACGCTCGCGTTTTGTAAAGAGAACCGAAGCCGGAGAATTCCGTGTATCGCTTTCCGATATCAGTGAGTGCTGCAGACTTCACGGATTTGTCGGCCTCGAGGCGCGCGTAGATCGCGCTAAACTTCGCGCTGTCAGTGCCAGCTCTTGTCAACAGCGATACGTAGTTCGAGATCAGTTCTTCTTGCGTTGTGGTTCCGGCAGCGGTGGTCGTGTCTTGGAGATGATCGATTAGCTCATCGAGCTCGACATCGTCCGACGGAGCCACGGCCGCCGAAAGCTCGCTCAGGCTGTCG
>JBCBXS010000039.1:0-13335 GCA_039816475.1 Pseudomonadota bacterium
GTCGGCCGGCTTGTCTTCCTGCCGACTGCGCGCCACGAGATCCTGCAAGAAACTGACGCCATCCGCGATCAGGTCTGGGCGGCGTTCGATGCCTTTATGAGCGAGACCGCCGTTGCAGCCTGATCGGCGGTCGCGGCCCGCTTCGACCCGGCGCCAGTTATAGAAACGGCTCCGACCTCGCCCGCCGTGACGGGAGAAGCCGAAGCCGCACGCTCATGAAACTTGAGAAGCCGGCAGCTCAGTAATTGTAGCGGCGCCGACCCGCGAAGCGGTCATATCCCCGGTCGTAGTTCCGCGCGTAGATCGCCCGCTTGCGGATGATGTGGCCGGAGCAACGGTTGACGCGGAGGCGGTAGCGGTCGCCGTTCGAGTTATCGGCTTCGACGACGGCGACACGACGGTTGAGGCGGACCGGCGTGAACGCTCTCCAGCCTTTGCGTAGAAGCCGGCGGATGATCACGCGGCGCGGAAGGCAGTCGCCCGCGTAGTCGGAGTAGCGACGGGCACCATACCGCGGCGCATGGCGCTCATAATCGCCGCGATCGTACTTCGGCGGCGCGTGGCGGTATTCGGCCTCAGGCTCGTAAGCGGGGTCCGGATACTTGTGACGGCGCTCGGCGTAGCGCTCGCGACGGTCATCATAGGAATATCCGTTGTGCTTGCTGTCACCGAACAGCTCGGCGTAGCGCGGGTCGTGGTCGTATTCGCCGGAGAGGTCGGCGGCGTTTGCAACCGCACCTGAGCCGGCGATGAGTGCTCCGGCGATAAGCCAGCTTGCGGCCCGGGCAGTAAGGTTCTGTTTCAGCATAAGAAATCGTCCTCTCCGCGATCACAATCACCAACAATGGTCTGTGACCTGCAACATGAATGCGGGATGAAGGGTGACCGTTTCGTCATCTGTTCCGCCGTCTGCGGCGGGCTTAGTTCGGCGCGCTGTGGCGCGGCCGGATGACTTGAAAATCAGGGCTGAAGACCCACCTAACGAGAGTGCCGCGCTCATCACGAGGCGGTGCGCCGTCGGACCCTCAAGGGTCGACATCACAACCTGTTGCTTCTCAACGGAGGACACCATGCGAACCGCAGATTTCGCACCGCTTTACCGTTCCACGGTCGGTTTCGACCATCTGTTCCGCCTGATCGATACGATCACGAACGACGCAGACAACGCGAACGGCTATCCGCCCTATAATATCGAGCGCACCGATGAGAACGCCTACCGCATCACAATGGCGGTGGCGGGCTTCACCGAAGATGACCTCGAGATCGAAGTCAAAGAGGCAAGCCTTGTTGTCCGAGGCCGCAAGTCCGGCGACGGCGACAAGCGTGAGTTCCTGCATCGCGGGATTGCCGAACGATCGTTTGAGCGCCGATTCCAGCTCGCCGATCACGTCGAAGTGCATGGCGCCGACCTCAGAGACGGCCTGCTTCACATCCAGCTCAAGCGCAATCTGCCTGAGCGTCTGAAGCCGCGAACGGTCGCGATCAACGGCCAGTCGAAGACGGCCCAGATCGAAGCTTCGGCCGAGAAAGCCGCTTAACGAAATCGGTCTTCATGACCGTCGCGCGCGGGCCGCTGCGTTCGCGCGTTTTAGGCAGCGTCAGGGTTTCCCTGGCGCTGCTGTTGGTTTTTCCTGTGGCCGTTACGGCCGCGCAAGATGACGCGTGTTCTGGCGAACCCGGCGCGGCTGGCTCAAAGCTCGGCCTCTAAACCATTGTCTTTACACGCTTTCCCGATGAACATTGCAACCGCAACGCCGTTGCCGACATCGGCGCCCAAAGCCCGCAAATGGGCCCAACAGCTTGATGATCCGGCCAAAATCTGTTTCCTAGCGATAGGTCAGGAAGGCTGTCCTTTTCGGCAGAGCCTGATGGGGAACTCGCGGACAGATAGGCACCTCAGCCGGATGGCGCTTCGAGCAAACACGACGATTGACGGGACGGCGGTGCATGCAAGTGCAACCGCTGTGCTTCGGCGTCTGTTCGGTGCGCCCCGCGAAACCGCCCCCCTGACATCGCGAAAACGGTTGACCGCGCGCCGCTGACCCGCCTCCGGGCAAGTGGCCGTACACCTCCCAGACCGCGGACCCAACCGCGGCCTGTCGCTTCGGCGCCCGCGCCGGACGACGCTCGATTGGCTGAAGAGAACGACAAGGGCTGGCCCATGACGAAGACGCATCTGCCGCTGGGGATTGCCACTGGGCAACGCGCCGAGGGTCTGTTCGATCCGAAACACGAGCGCGATGCGTGCGGTGTCGGCTTCATCGCCAATCTGAAGGGCGAGAAGTCTCACCAGATCGTCGAAGACGCACTGTTCATTCTCGAAAACCTCGAGCACCGCGGCGCTGTCGGTGCCGACCCGCTGAGCGGTGATGGCGCCGGCATCCTCGTGCAGATCCCGCACGCGTTTTTCGAGAGCGTTTGCAGCGAAGCCGGGTTCTCGCTCCCGGCGCCCGGTGACTACGCCGTCGCGCAGTTGTTCATGCCGGCTGACGAGCGTCTCAGAAAGCACTGCGCCCGGGTCTGGTCGCGCATTGCCGAAGAGGAAGGCTTTGACGTTCTTGGCTGGCGCGAGGTGCCGGTCGATGGCTCGAAGCTCTCTGAGCTGGTGTCGGCGACAGAACCTTCGCACTGGCAGCTCTTCCTGCGGCGCCCAGCGGACATGGATCAGGACGCGTTCGAGCGCCGCCTCTACATCATGCGCAAGGTCGTCTCGAACGGCATCCAGGCGAGCTACAAGGGCCGCGACATCGGCCACTACACCGTCAGCCTTTCAACGCGGACGGTCGTCTACAAGGGCATGTTCCTGTCGTATCAGGTGAAGGAGTACTATCGGGACCTTTCCGACCCGCGCTTCGTCTCCGCCATGGCGCTCGTCCACCAGCGGTTTTCGACAAACACGTTCCCGTCGTGGAAGCTCTCTCACCCGTACCGGATGGTCGCCCACAACGGCGAAATCAACACGCTGCGCGGCAACGTCAACTGGATGGCCGCGCGGCAGGCAAGCGTCGAAAGTCCGCTTTTTGGCGATGACATCAGCCGCCTCTGGCCGATCTCATACGAAGGCCAGTCGGACACAGCCTGTTTCGACAACGCCCTCGAGTTCCTTGTAATGGGCGGATACGAGCTGGCGCACGCCGCCATGATGCTGATCCCTGAAGCTTGGGCCGGAAATCCGCTGATGGGCGAGGATCGCCGGTCATTCTACGAGTACCACGCAGCATTGATGGAGCCGTGGGACGGCCCGGCTGCCATGGCTTTCACAGACGGCCGCCAAATTGGCGCGACGCTGGACCGGAATGGTCTCCGCCCTGCGCGTTATCTCGTCACCAATGATGATCGCGTCATCATGGCGTCGGAGTCCGGCACGCTTCCGGTTGCCGAGGAGAGCATCGTCAAGAAGTGGCGGCTCCAGCCCGGCAAGATGCTGCTGATCGACCTCGAAGAAGGGCGCATCATCGATGACGACGAGCTGAAGGCCCGGCTGTCGGCAGCGCATCCTTATTCGCAGTGGCTCTCGACGGCGCAAATCAACGTCGGCGATCTGCCGCTCGCAGCAGACCAGTCACACGTGCCCGAGGCGACGGCATCGTTGCGGGATCGCCAGCAGGCGTTCGGCTATACGGAAGAGAGCCTGAAGTTCCTGATGGCGCCGATGGCCCTCACGGGGCAGGAGGCGATCGGTTCGATGGGGACCGATACGCCGATCTCAGCGCTCTCCGACAAGTCGAAGCTGCTGCACACGTACTTCAAGCAGAACTTCGCGCAGGTCACGAACCCGCCGATCGACCCGATCCGCGAGGAACTCGTCATGAGCCTCGTTTCGTTCATCGGACCGCGGCCAAACATTCTTGATCTCGAAGGCACAGCGAACAACCGCCGCCTCGAAGTCTATCAGCCGATCCTGACCAACGACGACCTCGAGCGCGTCCGCCAGATCGGCGAAGTGCCCGACAATGCGTTCACGTCCATCACGCTCGACATGACGTATCCGGCCGCTTACGGCGCCGAAGGCATGGAAGCCGCGCTCGATGTGGTTTGCGCCGAGGCCGAAGAGGCCGTGCGCTCGGGCAAGTACAACATCGTCATCCTGTCGGACCGTGCACTTGGCGAGGATCGGATTGCGATCCCGTCGCTGCTCGGCACGAGTGCCGTCCACCATCACCTGATCCGCCAGGGTCTTCGCACGTCCGTCGGCCTCGTTGTTGAGACGGGCGAAGCGCATGAGGTGCATCAGTTCGCAACGCTCGCAGGCTACGGCGCCGAGGCGATCAATCCGTATCTCGCGTTCGAGACGATCTCGGATTACCGCGGCGATCTCGATCCTGACCTGGAAGAAGACGAAGCCGAGCGTCGCTATATCAAGGCGATCAACAAAGGCCTTCTGAAGGTGATGTCCAAGATGGGCATCTCAACCTACCAGTCTTACTGCGGCGCGCAGATATTCGATGCCGTCGGCCTCGCGACTCCGTTCGTGGAGAAGTATTTCACCGGCACGCACACGCAAGTCGAGGGCATCGGCCTTCAGGAGATCGCGCGGGAGACCGTGTCGCGTCACAGTCAGGCCTTCGACGATGTCCCGACGCTGGAGCACGGCCTCGACGTCGGCGGCGAGTACGCTTTCCGCATTCGCGGCGAGCGCCATGCCTGGGGCCCGAACACGGTCGCCGACCTGCAGCACGCGGTGCGCGGCAACCTGCCGGACAAGTATCGCGATTACGCGCGCGGCATGAACGAGCAGTCGGCAAACCTGATGACTGTGCGCGGTATGTTCCGCATCCGCAGCGCCGAAGAAACGGGCCGGACGCCGGTGCCGCTCGAGGAGGTCGAGCCCGCCAAGGAGATCGTCAAACGGTTCGCGACCGGCGCGATGAGCCTCGGCTCGATCAGCCCGGAGGCGCACGAGACGCTGGCTGTTGCGATGAACCGGATCGGCGCGAAGTCGAACACGGGTGAAGGTGGCGAAGAGCGTGACCGGTTCACGCCGCTCGAGAACGGGGACAGCCGTCGGTCGGCGATCAAGCAGGTCGCCTCCGGACGCTTCGGCGTGACGACCGAGTATCTCGTCAACTCCGACATGATGCAGATCAAGATGGCGCAGGGCGCGAAGCCCGGCGAAGGCGGTCAGCTGCCCGGACATAAGGTCGACCAGCGCATCGCGAAGGTTCGCCACTCAACCCCGGGTGTCGGACTGATCTCGCCACCGCCGCACCACGATATCTACTCGATCGAAGACCTGGCGCAGCTCATCTACGACCTGAAGAACGTGAACCCGGCCGGCGACGTGTCGGTGAAGCTCGTCTCCGAGGTCGGTGTCGGAACGGTGGCCGCCGGCGTTGCGAAGGCGCGTGCCGATCACGTGACGATCTCCGGATTCGAAGGCGGGACGGGCGCGTCCCCGCTGACGTCGATCAAGCATGCCGGCAGCCCGTGGGAGATCGGCCTCGCCGAGACCCATCAGACGCTCGTTGCGAACCGGCTGCGCGCGCGGATCGCCGTGCAGGTCGATGGCGGCTTGCGCACCGGTCGCGACGTGGTGATCGGCGCGCTGCTCGGTGCCGACGAGTTCGGCTTCTCAACCGCGCCGCTGATCGCGTCGGGCTGCATCATGATGCGTAAGTGCCATCTGAACACGTGCCCGGTCGGCGTCGCGACGCAGGACCCGGTCCTCCGTGCGCGCTTTAAGGGCAAGCCTGAGCACGTCGTGAACTTCTTCTTCTACGTCGCCGAAGAAGTCCGCGAGCTCATGGCCGCCATGGGCTTCCGCTCGTTCGACGAGATGGTCGGCTGTTCCGACGTGCTCGATAAGGATGACGCGATCGCCCATTGGAAAGCGTCCGGGCTGGATTTCTCAAAGCTGTTCCATCCGATGACGCCGCACGAAAGCGATGCGCGGTACAATCGCGACCGGCAGGACCATGGGCTTGAAGCGGTGCTTGATCGCAAACTGATCGAGCTTGCAGCGCCCGCCCTGGTCGACCGTACGGCCGTCAATTGCGAGGTCGAGATTTCGAACCGCGATCGCTCAACAGGCGCGATGTTGTCGGGCGATGTCGCGAAGCGGTTCGGTCACGAGGGCCTGCCCGAAGACACGATCTATTTCAACATGAAGGGGACCGCCGGGCAGGCGTTCGGTGCGTGGGTTGCAAAGGGCGTTACGCTCGACCTCGTCGGCGAAGCGAACGACTATGTCGGCAAGGGACTGTCGGGCGGTAAGCTGATCGTCCGTCCCGCGCCGCAGTCCGGGATCGTGCCCGAGGACAGCATCATCGTCGGCAACACCGTGCTTTATGGTGCGATTGACGGCGAATGCTACTTCCGCGGGATCGCTGGTGAGCGGTTCGCCGTGCGCAACTCCGGTGCGGTCGCCGTCGTCGAAGGCACCGGCGATCACGGCTGCGAATATATGACCGGCGGCGTGGTGGTCGTCCTCGGCAAGACGGGGCGCAACTTCGCAGCCGGCATGTCCGGCGGGATCGCCTACGTGCTCGATGAGGATGACGCCTTCGCGTCGAAGTGCAATCTGGCGATGATCGACCTGCTCGAGGTCCCGGCGGAAGAAGCGGCCATGAAGCGCATCGCCGGCGGATCGCTGGAGAGCCATGGGCTCGTGGATGTGATGGAGGATATGACGGGTCAGGACGCAGAGCGCCTGCATCGTCTGATCCAGCGTCATGCGCACTACACGAACTCGGCGAAGGCGCAGGAGATCCTCGGCGCCTGGGAAGCCTGGCTGCCGAAGTTTAAAAAGGTCATGCCGATTGAGTACGCGCGGGCGCTGCAGGAAATGGCGAAAGCGCAGGAAGCCGACACCACCGGTTTTGACGTCCTTGAGATCGGCTTCAAGACGCCCGTCAGCGGCGGCGAAAAGGTGAACTGAGGCGATCGCGATGGCACACGAGCGGATCGAAATGAACCCGGACATCCTGGTTGGAAAACCGGTGATCAAAGGCACGCGCATCAGCGTCGAGTTCATCCTCGATCTGCTGGCGGCTGGCAGAGCGATCGACGAGATCGTCGATGATTACGGCATCACAATTGACGATATCGAAGCTGCGAAGTCGTTCGCGGTTGCTCATTTGCCGGCGGCAAAGGCCACCGCGGCCGAGTAAGGGAGTTGAAGTTTTTACTCGATGCAAACGTGTCACCACGGGTGGGCGAAGTGCTCGAACGCAGGGGCTACGCGACGGAGCGTGTGCTGGAACCACGTCGGTCGGACAGCGACATTCTCAAAGCGTCGGTCGTGGACAAGGCGGTGGTGGTGACCGGAGATCAGGATTTCGCGGACCTCTGCATCGTTGGTCGGAAACCAACAGCAGGCCTGATCCGGATCGCACCGGCCACGTTGCTTTTAGGACGAGAGGCGACCGCGCAGCGCGTGATCCAAGTGGTTGAAGAGCTTGGCGGGCAACTCGCCGGCAAACTGACAGTCATCGAGCCAGGCCGCGTGCGCCAACGGAATATTGAATAGACGGGATAGGAAACGACGATGGGCAAGCACACAGGCTTTCTTGAATTCGAACGCGTCGACCGGGCGTACAAGCCAGTCGAAGAGCGCACCAAGCACTGGAATGAATTCGTCGTCCCGCTCGCGGATGAAGAAACGAAGCGCCAGGCGGGCCGCTGCATGGATTGCGGCATTCCGTTCTGTCACAACGGCTGCCCGGTGAATAACCAGATCCCGGACTGGAACAATCTCGTCTACGAGAACGACTGGCAGCGCGCGAGCGAGAACCTCCACTCCACCAACAACTTCCCGGAAGTGACGGGCCGCATCTGTCCGGCCCCCTGCGAAGCGGCCTGCACGCTCAACATCGAAGACACGCCGGTCACCATCAAGACGATCGAATGCGCGATTGCAGACCGCGCGTGGGAGAACGGCTGGATCAAGCCGGAACCGGCAGACGAAAAGACCGGCAAATCGATCGCGGTTGTCGGGTCAGGCCCGGCCGGCATGGCAGCAGCCCAGCAGCTCGCGCGTGCAGGCCATGACGTGCACGTCTACGAGAAGAACGCGCGGCCTGGCGGGCTCATGGTCTACGGCATTCCTGATTTCAAAATGGAGAAGGTCGTCGTCGACCGCCGCGTCCGTCAGATGGAAGCCGAGGGTGTCACATTCCACTGTGGCGTCGAGATCGGGGCTGAGAAGACCATCGGCGATCTGAAGTCAGAGCACGACGCGGTGCTGCTGGCAGGCGGCGCCGAGAAACCGCGCGATCTGCCCGTGCCCGGACGTGACCTCGACGGCATTCACTTCGCGATGGACTTCCTGCCGCAGCAGAACCGGCGTCTCGCCGACGAGCAGCTGAAGCCTTCGTCAACAGCTGAGACCGCCGAAGGGCGCAACGTCGTGGTGATCGGCGGTGGTGACACGGGTTCGGACTGCATCGGAACCTCGTTCCGGCAGGGCGCCGAGAGCGTGACGCAACTTGAGATCATGGCCGCGCCACCGGAGAAGGAAAACAAGGATATGACTTGGCCGCACTGGCCAATGAAGATGCGGACGTCGAGCAGTCAGGCCGAAGGAGCGAAGCGCGACTTCGCAGTCAACACCAAGCGGTTCGAAGGTGAGAATGGTCGCGTGACGCGGCTCATCTGCTGCAACGTCGACGAGAAGTTCCAGGAGATTCCGGGCTCCGAGTTCGCGATCAAAGCCGATCTCGTCCTGCTCGCGATGGGCTTCGTCGCGCCTGTTACGGAAGCGCTGGGCAAAGGGGTGTCACTCGAGCTCGACGGGCGCGGCAACGTTCAAGCCGACGATCAGGCCTACGCGACAACGGAAGATGGCGTTTACGTTGCCGGCGACATGCGTCGCGGCCAGTCCCTCGTCGTTTGGGCGATCCGCGAAGGTCGTCAGGCAGCCCACGCCATCGATAAGGCGCTGATGGGGGCGACCACCTTGCCGCGTTAGTGGCGAAGCGGTCCGCGACGCGCTCGCGCTTTCACCGCTACTTTGTCATGTCGGTTGCGCCGTCCCAGTCTGACTGGGGCGGCGCTTGCTTGTAGTGCCGGCAGCGGTTGGTCATGAGTTCGCAGACGCCATTAAGCCCCCACCGGGCCGCGTCGTCTGACATGGCCTCGAATGCCGTCTCAGCGTATACGAAGTCCTGCGCCCGATAGTCGGCGAGCGCTTTCGCATAAGCACCGCTGAACGCGACGAAGCCTTCCGAGCGGGCAGTCGTCTCATTGCCGACGAGCGCATAGATCGCCTCGACCGTCCGTCGGCCTTGGACTCGGACACTGTCGATTTCGATGATTGCCAGAGGGGTCTCGAGAGCGCTGACGAGCGACTGCGACAGGAGGATGCCGACACCGTAGGTGCGCGTCAGACCCTCGAGCCGCGACGAGAGGTTCACCGTGTCGCCGAGCACCGAATAATCGAAGCGGAGGTCTGAGCCCATGTTGCCGACCATCGCCTCGCCCGTCGCGAGACCGATGCCGACGGTCAGGTCCCGCGCGTGCGTCCCGTCGGTTGCCTCGGACCGCCGCTGTTCATTCAGAGCGTCAAGTGCCGCGATCATGTCCAGGGCTGCAGCGCAGGCGTGATCGGGATGGGACGGGTCGTCGAGCGGGGCGTTCCAGAAGGCGAGGATCGCGTCACCCATATACTTATCGACTGTGCCAGCGCGCGAGATGATTGCGTTCGTGAGCGGCGTCAGGAGACGGTTCATCAGCGCCGTCAGGCCCTGCGGGTTGTCATGGAAGCCCTCGGCAACGGCGGTGAAGCCGCGGACATCGCTGAACATAATGGTGAGCTCGCGCGTCTCGCCGCCGAGCTGCAGGCGGTCCGGCTGGCGCAACAGCTGTTTCACCAGCTCCGGCGCCATATAGCTTTCGAACGCGGACCGGACCTGATTGCGATCGGCCTCAGCCTGCACATAGAGGATACCGCTGCCGACGAGGTAGACGCCCGTCATTGCGATGACCGGGAACAGCGGATCGATGAGCGTGCGCCCTTGCGTGAAGGCGAACCAGGCGAGGCCGATCACCGATGCGACAGCGACTGCGCCGAGCACCGCGCCGAGCCGGGCCCCGCCGAAGTAAGTGGTGGCTGCGAGAATGAGTGCTGCGATTGTCGTAAGCGTGATTTCCAGACCGGCTGCGAAGTCCGGCCGGACGAGTGTTTCGCCGCGCGCAAGCTGTTCGATGGCCTGCGCATGGATCTCGACGCCCGGCACGGCTGCATCCAGTGGCGTTGCCTGCAGGTCGAACAGGCCGGCGGCGCTCGTCCCGATCAGGACGATGCGATCGCGCAGCGCGTTCTCTGGCAGCCGGCCTTTCAGCACGTCGGCTGCTGAAACGTATCGAGCCCGCGCGTAAGGCGCGAAGGGCAGCCAGACCTGGCCGCGGGCATCGACGCTGACGGGCAACTCCCCAAGCATCACTTCGGTGAGGCCCGTATCGCCGCCAAAGCCCGCTTCACCACTGCCCGACGCCGATCGCACCACGATCGTGTCGGCGCCGAGCGCAACGCGAAGAGCCTCGGCCGATAGCGAAGGCGTCAGCGTTGACCCGATGCGGACCAACAGCGGCAGGCTCCGGACAATCTGGTCCTGCAGCGGAAACCAGTTGAGTGCGCCAAACCCACTGGCGCCCCCCTGCAGCGCCCCGACGTTCTGCGTGATCGCTGTGAAGCCCGGCACGTGCGATTTGGGGTTGTCGCCCAGTTCGACGAACCCTGCGCGGACGGGCACTGACGGCGTACCGCCAACGGCGCCTACGCGGCCGATGAGACCGAGGACGACGTTGCCAGCCCCGATCGCCTCGGCGAAGGCAGCATCGCCCGTGCCTTCTGCCGTCAGGCGTTTGCAGCCCTCCGTGAAACCGTAGGAGCTAAGCGTCGCCGCCGGCAGTGCGCAGGGTCCGTCCTGCTCGGCGTCGGGGAAGACAAAGTCGAATGCGATCACCGTCGCGCCGGCGGCCCGAATGCGTTTTACGAGATCGCCGAGTGTGCGGCGCGGCCAGGGCCAGCGACCGATCTCGCCGAGCGATTGGTCGTCGATGTCGACAATGCGGACGAGAAACGGCGGCTCGGCCGAACGCGGCGACAGGCGTTGAAAGGTGTCGAACGCGATGTAGCGAAGCTGCGTGATCGGCGCCAGATCGGCGAGGCGCACGGCGACGGCGGTTGCGATCAGAGCCGCAACCGCGCCCCAGTACAGCGTGCGCCGCCCGATCAGTTTTGACGTCAGCCGCTTCACGCCCTCATCCCGTCTGTCCCTCATTCGTCCGTTTTGTGTCGCGCCGGGGTCTGCGCCCGCTTCGACGCGAAACAGTCAAAACATGGCAGCCACCGTGTCAGCAGTCTCGCAGCCAAGATCGTGAACGCGGCATCTCCCGCGCCACACTGCGTGGCGACAGAGCCGCAGTCGTACACGCCACAAACGATCAGCGTTAACGCGGCCGCGCCCGTATTATCAGGCTTCTGACGTCATTTGGCACTGCGCTTGCTCTGTCGACGGCAAACGCCCGCTTGACCGGTCAATCCTGCCCGGTCCCTCGTTCCGATGCGGCGGGTATTCGATCAGTTAAGCTTAGGGCCCGCCCGTTATGTCATTTGCGTACGTCGTCTCACGTCAGGTGTGTGTCGGTGCCGCCGCGCTCGTCACTCTCGCGCTTTTGCCGGACCCGGCCGAAGCGCAGCGACGGGTCGGTGTCGCGGCTCAGATCACAAGCCCTGTTACCGGGACGGTCCGCGGGCGCCGACGCAGCCTCTCGATATCGAACCCGGTTTTCTTCGGCGAGCGCCTTTCGGCAGGCCGCCGCGGTCTCGGACAGTTCATCCTCAACGACAACACCAAGCTCGCGCTCAGCTCCGGTGCGAATCTCGTCCTCGACAACGTGGTCGTTCGGCGGGGCCGGCAACGCGTTTGGCTGCGGCTCGTTCGCGGCGCTATGCGGTTCGCAACCGGCATCTCAGGCCGCCGCGCCTACCGCATCAACTCTGCAACCGCGACGCTCGGCGTGCGCGGCACGAAATTCGATGTGTTCGTTAAGCGCGGGCGCACGTTTGTCCTGCTGCTCGAGGGCCAGGTCAGGGTCTGCGGCCGCGGCAACCGCCGCTGCCGCATCCTGCGCCGCAAATGCGATTGGGTCGAAGTGAACCGTGGCGGGCGCATGCGCATGTCGCGCGGTGTTCGCGACTTCAGACCGCTCGGTTCGCCAGCCGCCATCGCGATGCCGTTCCTGAGTGACGGACGCCTGATCCCGGGCCTTGAAGCGTTCGGCGCCGTTTGTGCCAACTTCCGCGGTCCGCTCCCCGGTCTCGGCATCCCGCTGAACCCGTTCGACCGGCCGGACAATGGTTCGAACCCGAACAATGACCGCCCGGTCGTGACGCCCGATCCGCCGTCCGATAACGAGGACGAGCATCCGTCGGACGAAGAGAAGTAAGGTCGGGTCTCATCCCCCAACGCATCAATGCGGCGCGCCTCTCCGAGATGGCGTGCCGCTTTTGCGTGTTTCAGGCGTTGACCATGATCTGGCGCACCGTCGTCGCTTCTGAAAGCCGATCGAAGCCCGCGTTAATATCATCGAGCGTTATGCGCTCGCTCATGATGCGGTCGACCGGCAGCAGACCCTGCTGGTACAGCGCGATGAAGCGGGGAATGTCGCGGCGTGGCACACACGAGCCGATGTAGGACCCTTTCACGGTACGCTCCTCGGCGACCATCTGCGTGATCGGGATATTCAGCGTGTGCGAGGGATGCGGCAGGCTCGCAGTCACGGTCGTCCCTCCGCGCCGCGTGATCTTGTAGGCAAAGTCGAGCGCTTTAGCTGAGCTTGCTGTTTCGATTGCCGTGTCGACACCGCCGCCGGTGATGTCGGCGATCTCCTCCATCGCGCGCGGATCGCTGGGGTTGATGGTGTGCGTCGCGCCGAGCTGACGCGCCATGGCGAGCTTTTCGTCGACGAGATCAACCGCGATCAGCGTGCGCGCACCGCTCATTTTGGCGGCCAGCAATCCCATGAGCCCGACACCCCCGAGCCCGACGATGGCCGTCTGCGATCCGGGCTTCACGTTGGCTGTGTTGATGACCGCACCCGCGCCCGTGACGACGGCGCAACCGAAGAGGGCTGCTTCCGCGAACGGCAGCGACTTATCGATCTTCACGACGGAGTGCTGCGAGGCGACGCTGTATTCGGCGAAGGCTGAGACACCAACATGGTGCGAGACCTCGGCCCCGGACCGGCGATAGCGCTTGGCCCCGGACATAAGTGTGCCGGCCGCATTGGCCTTCGCGCCCGGCTCACAGAGCGCGGGCCGACCCTCTGCGCAGGGAATGCACGTGCCGCAACTCGGGATGAAGACGAAGATGACATGATCGCCGACCTTCA
>JBCBXS010000003.1:0-20713 GCA_039816475.1 Pseudomonadota bacterium
CAGAACTCGGCTCCGTGGGCATTCGCGTCAACGCTGTCCGTCCGGGGCTGATTGAGACAGACATCCATGACGACACAGGCGACAAAGAACGCTTGAAGACGCTCGTCAGAGCAGTTCCGATGGGTCGCACTGCGCCGGCATCGGAAGTCGCCGATGCGGTCATCTATCTGTTGTCGGACCAGGCGAGCTATATCACCGGCACGCATCTCGATGTCTCGGGCGGACGTTGATCTAAGTTGAAGCTGGTCGCGCGCGCCCGGCCTCCCTCCACCACAACCTCAAGGACACCTTCACCATGAGCGATGCGCAAACGTGGACCGTGTTTTTGTCGGGCGAAATTCATACCGACTGGCGCGAACAGATCGAAGAGAAAGCAAAAGCCGCAGACCTGCCAGTGACGTTCGTCAGCCCGGTCACAAACCACGACTATTCCGACGACAACGGCGTCGTGATCCTCGGTCGCGAAGAGCAAAAGTTCTGGCACGATCACAAGGGCGCAAAGATCAACGCGATCCGAACGCGCACGCTGATGGAGCGCTCGGACATCGTCGTCGTGCGGTTCGGCGAGAAGTACAAACAGTGGAACGCGGCGTTCGATGCGGGCTTTGCAGCAGCGCTTGGCAAATCCCTGATCGTCCAGCACCAGTCTGAACATCAGCACGCGCTGAAGGAGGTCGACGCGGCCGCATTGGCTGTCGTCGAGACCGTCGACGAGATCGTCGCGATCCTGCGCTATGTCATCCGCGGCGAACTGGACTGGCCCGGCAATCGCTGACGCCGCGGCGCGCGGTGCGCTTTGGGCCGCAACCGGAAGCCCCTCCAAACGTCAGTGTGCGTCAGCGCTTTTTGACGTTCGTGAAAACGCGCTTGATGCCGTCCCAGCGCCCTGACTTGAAACACGCATGCTTGTTGTCGAGGCAGTAACCTCTGCAGAACTGCAGCGGGGCTTCCTTCACGCAGGCGCGGCGGCACTGCTTCGAGATCTGCGTACAGGTGAACTGCGATCCGTCCTGCGGCGCCGGTTGTGCGTTGGCCGACGATGCGGCGATGAGGACGGCTCCGGCGGCAAAGCTGAGTGCGGTGACGCCGGTGGCGCGCATGGCGCGAGCGGGCATTGCGTTCTCCCTGTCTATGGCGGGGACGCACTCGCAGAAAATTGTGACATTAGCGCGAGCGCGACGACGGCGACCAAGGCGCCTGCCATTGCGAAGTTGATCAAACGCGCCGTCCGCGGACTGAGCTCCAGCTTCTTCAGCGCCGCGCCGGCATAGAGCCAGATGAGGTGAATCGGGATCGCGATCGAGAGCACGATCAGACACTTGAGCGTGTTCTCCACCGCTAGATTCTCGGGCCAGAACGCAAAGCCCGAAAACAGCGTCGTCGAAACCGCGTAGGCCTTCGGGTTGATGACGGAGAGGGCGAAGCCCTGCCAGAACTTCGGGCTCTTATCGACACTGATGAACCCGATGCGGTTCCCCGACATCGCGATGACGAAGGCGAGGTAGAAGAGGTAGGCGACAGAGGCGACGAGCAGCGTCACGCGGACATAGGGGATCGCAAACACCATCGCGGCCAGGCCGCTTGCGACGCAGATCATGACGACCTGCGCACCAATGACGATGCCGGACATGTAGCCGAGGCCGTTCCGGAAGCCGTAGGCAGCCGCGACACCGGCCGTCGTCAACACGCCGGGCCCGGGCGTGATCAGCAGAAAAAACACCGAGACGGCGAACGTCAGCATCTCTCAGTCCGTCTCCGGCGGCGGATCGCTTGTCCCGGCTTCAGGCGCATTGCCATCACGCCCACCGGGCGCCGTCGGGTTCAGGTGGACGGCTTCAATCCGGTTGCCATCGGGATCGCGGACGAACGCTGCGAACGCATTGGCCATCGTGTAAGCACGGAGCCCTGGCGCGCCATCGCAACGACCGCCCCGCGCGCACGCCTCCTCGTGGAACTGTTCGACTGCCGCGACGCTTCCGGCCCGAAGTGCCACGTGGCCAGGCACGTCTTCGCCGTGCGGCTCCATCGCCGGACGCGCCAAAATCCAGAACTCCGGGTACCGCTTCCCGAAGCCGGCCTTGCCGGGCAGGTCGACCAGACAGCGCATCTCGAGCGGGCGGAGGACGGCGCGGTAGAACCGGCGCGCGCGGTCGATGTCGCTGACGCCGATGGAGACGTGGTCGATCAAAGTGCGTCCCTCACACCGAAGCCATCGACGTCAGGCTCAAGTCCCGTTTGAATAGCTGAGCAGGCTGCCGGAAGGCAGCGCTCCATGCGCGCGGCGCACGCGGTTCTGCCACGCCCGCTCGCCCCACGCAAAGGTCCGAGATGCAGATCTTCTATGACGCGCGCCAGCTCGATCATCGCCCGACACAGTTCATGGTGCGCGGACGTATCGTCGATCCGTTTGAGGTGCCGGAGCGGAGCAAACGGCTCGCCGAACGGCTTGGTGAGGCGGGGCACGTGATTGCGGCGCCGGCGATCGACGATCCGGTTGCCGGGATCACACGCGTCCATCCCACGCATTTCGTCGAGTTCCTGAAGACAGCGCACGCGGCGTTCAGCGCGCTCGATGGAGCGGGGCCCGAGGTGCTGCCCAACGTCCATCCGCACGTGAGCGGCTCGGCGGATGGGGCTGAGCGGCCGCCACCCCGCGCGACGGATATCGTCGGGCGCGCAGGCTGGTATCTCGGCGATATGGCCTGCGCGATCGGGCCCGGCACGTTCGCAGCCGCGTGTGCCTCAGCCGCGTCTGCAATCCGTGCGGCGACGACCGTTGTCGAGAGCGGCGGGACTGCCATGGCGCTCTGCCGTCCGCCGGGCCACCACGCCTACCGCGACCGCGCATCAGGCTTCTGCTTCTTCAACAACGCCGCGATCGCCGCTGAGGCCCTGCGCCCGCGCTATCCACGGATCGCGATCCTCGATTTCGACACCCATCATGGCGATGGCACGCAGGCGATCTACTTTGGCGATGCAGCAACCTTCGTTGGCTCCACTCACACGGACCCGACGGCATATTACCCCTTCTATTGCGGCTATGCCGATGAGACCGGTCTCGGTGATGGGGCTGGCACGAACCTCAACGTCCCGCTCGCACCGGGCGCGGACGACGCGGCGTTTCTTGGAGCGAACGATCGCATCTTGAGCGCGGCTGCGGATTTCGCACCCGATGCGATCATCATCTCCGCAGGCTGGGACGCGCATCGCGACGACCCGCTCTCGCGGCTCGATGTTTCGAGCGCCGCTTTCGCAGAGCTTGGGCTCCGGTACGGCGCACTCGGATTGCCGACGGTCATCGTCCAGGAAGGCGGGTATTCGCTTTCGGCGATCGAAGACGTTGCACCCCGCTTCCTCGCAGCGTTTGAAGAAGGCCGGCCGTAGTCGCACGGTCGCCGGATAAACATGGGAGAGCAGCCCGCATGAGGTTCGAGAACAAAGCCGCGATCGTGACGGGCGCCGCCCATGGCATCGGGCAGGCGATTGCACGGCGGCTTGCACGCGAAGGTGCACGGGTCCTGATCTGCGATATCGATCTCGAAGCGGCTCAGACCGTCGCAAAGGACATCGGCGACAGCGCTTCAGCGCGCCGCTGCGATGTCTCGAAGCGCGCGGACGTCGAGGCGGCCGTGGACGAAGCCGTCGCCGACTTCGGGCAGCTTGATGTGATGGTCGCAAACGCCGGCATCGTCGACCGCGCGCCGTTTCTCGAAATGACCGACGCGCTCTTCGACCGCGTCATCGCGACAAACCTTAACGGCACGTTCTACGCCTGTCAGTCCGCGGCCCGCGCCATGGTGGCAGCCGGGACACCCGGCGCCATCGTCACGATGGCCTCAAACTCGGGCATCTTCGGTGGCCGTGGCCGGGCCGCCTACGGGGCATCGAAGGCCGGCATCATCAACATGACCCAGACGATGGCGATCGAACTTGCCGGGCACGGTATCCGCGTCAACGCCGTTGCCCCCGGCGCAACACGAACGCGCGTGACCCATGGTGATACCCCGCCGGACACCGTCGTCGCGCGCATGCCCATGGCGCGCTACGGCGAGCCCGACGAGATCGCAGCGGTTGCAGCCTTCCTCGCCTCAGACGAAGCCTCATTCACCACGGGCCATGTCTATTGCGCCGATGGCGGCTTCACCGTGGCCGGCGTCATGGAAGGCTAGGCGCGGGCTCGGCGCCTCGCAGTGCCGAACTCATAACCTCAAAGATCGAGCGCTTCGCCGATCTTCGGCGTGTGAACGCGCTGGCCCTTCATCTCACCGACGAACGTGTCGGCTGTGGCATCGATGATCGGGAACGTCCCGAAGTGACAGGGGACGATGTCCCTGAACCGGAAGAACGTCCGGCAGGCATACGCCGCCCCTTCTGCGCCCATCGTGAAGCGGTCGCCGATCGGGACGAGGCCGATGTCCGGCTGGTGCAGTTCGTTGATGAGCTGCATGCCGGGAAATACGTCCGTATCGCCCATATGGTAAAGCGTCGGCGCGTCCCCTTCCGGCCTTATGACGACGCCGCACGGATTGCCGAGATAAACGCCGCCCGACGAGGATGAATGCAGTGCATCCGTCAGCGTTAGCTTGAAGCCATCGCGCGTGACGCTGCCACCGGTGTTCATCGGCTCGGTGGATTCGACACCCTGGCTTCCCAGATGCGCCGTCAACTCAAACACGCCGAAGAGCGTTGCCCCATGCGTTTTGCAGATCTCGATCGTGTCGCCGATGTGGTCGTCATGGCCGTGCGTCAGCGCCACATGCGTGGTGCCGGCCGTTGCCGCGTCGAAGGTTAGATCAGCCGCTTCGAAGCTCGGATTTCCCTTCAGGAAGGGATCAATCAGGATAACCGCACTGCCCACTTCAACGCGGAATGCGGAATGGCCAAGCCAAGTCACTTTCATCGCATCGCCTCTCGCTTCATCCACCGGACGTGTGCGAGACATGCCGATAATCGCCGGGCCAGCGCAAGGGAGACGCGGGTATGACCGCGCTCATCACGACTGAGGCAGACGCCTTTCGCGCAGCCCTTCCGCCCGAGGGCGCACTGCTCGGGATCGATCTCGGCACCAAAACGCTGGGCCTGGCGCTGACAGACCCGGTGCGGACGGTCGCGACCCCCCATGAGGTCTACGCGCGCGGGAAGTTCAAATCCGACAGCGCCCGGCTTGGCGACCTGGCCGCCTCCCGAGAAGTGGCCGGCATTGTAATCGGCCTGCCGTTCAACATGGACGGGAGCAGCGGCTCGCGCGTCCAGGCAACCCGGGCCTACGCCCGTAACCTCTCGGAAAAACTCAGACTTCCGATCCTGCTTTGGGATGAGCGTCTGTCGACGGTCGCCGCCGAACGAACGTTGATCGCAGCCGACGCGAGCCGGGCCCGGCGACGCGATGTTATCGACAAACTGGCCGCCACACTGATCCTGCAGACGGCGACCGACCGCCTCCGGGCCGCACCGCTCGACGCCGACAGTGCTGATTAGGGGAACCCGGACGAGGCCGTTCCCGCATTGCGCTCGCGCCCATCTGCTGCTGCAATCGGGCTCAGAGACGGTAATCTGTGCTGCCGGCAGCGCGATCGATGAAACGAAAATGCGCGCGTTTTCGCCGAACCGCCGCCCGATTGCCATCGTAAGCCCGGCGCCGAGGTCGGGAGAGGATCCAAGTCTTGTGCAGCGTCGCGTGACACTAAGGAGCCGAAAGGGGGCCGCGCCGATCACCGGTGGATCGATCCCTCTTGCGTTCGGCGAGCCTGAACAGAAGACGAGCCTCGAAGCCGAGCTTCGCCGCTTTGATCCCCTACGTCGCAGGACTGTCCGCAAACTTGTTCGCACGTCCGACCGGATGGCGGACATCGTCCGGACGTTTCCAGCCGTCGCCCACGCAATCGCAGACCCGGATCCGCCGAATGGCGATGCCATTTCGGAGGCGGCCAAACGGATCGAGTCCGGCGCGCCGCTGAAATCCGTTTCCGCCTCGCTTGGCCTGCCCTACTGGCTCCGCTGGCTTCCACCCGACGCCTTCCGCGGCGCGCTCCCCGACCTTCCCGACACGCCTGGGTTCACCCGACGGATCGCATCGCGCCTGCCGCGCCATCGCCGCTGGGCGCACCCATGGATGGAGCACGTCGCGTTTGCCAACCGGGCCGCCGGCGAGCAGTTCGCGCTTTGGGTCGCCGAGCGGCCAGAGCTGATCACAGACCGCGCGCCGCAGCAGTCGCTTCGTGTGCTGGCGCTCTATGCGTGGGCATCGCTTCCCGAACATCAGGACCGCTTCGGCCTCGTGCGCACGCGGTGGCGGCCGAGCATTTCCACAACGCTCACGCTCTGCGCGGCAATCAGCTGGCTCAATCGGATCGATCTGCTGAGTTCGCTCGGCGAAAAGCCGCTGGTGCCGTGGCTGCAACCGGGCACGTCAGCGGGATTTGAGATCCTGCCTCTGCTGACGGCGGCTGAGATCATGGCGGAAGCCCGCGCCATGTCGAATTGCATCGACCAGTACGCGCGGCCGCTCGCGTCAGGCGCCTGCCAGCTCTACAGCGTCCGCGCCGATGGCCATCCGATCGCGACGCTCGAAGTTTGCCCGCACGCGCGCGAACACGGTGTCCTCGCGATTAATCAACTCAAGGGCCTCAATAACGAAGCCGCGCCCGCAGCCGTCTGGCGCGCCGCCTGGGGCTGGCTCTCGCAGCAGCCCGATCGCAATCTCAAGGTCGCCTCGCTTGAGCGCCCGGAGTACGTGAAGAACGCTGAGCTCTGGCGCGAACTGTTTGCGCTCTATCACGAACAGCGCCCGGACGCAGCCTGGTGGCCACAATCGGCGACGCGGGTCATGATCGAGATCATGCGCGACGAGCTTCGCGCGCTCGCCCGGAGCGCCGGCGTTGTGAGCTGGTTATTCAGATAGCGGTGGCGGCGCGCCGACACTGACGCCTCAGGACCCCGCCTTCGCTTCCTGTTCGAGCACGAAGGCCCGACGCTGTGTCGGGCTCATTTCCATCGACTTCCGCATCCAGCGCGCGAACGCACTCGGCTCCGAAAATCCGAGGAGCTGCGAGATCTCGGACATCGTCCGTGATTCATCGAGCAGGTAGCCGTCGGCCAGTTCCTTGCGCAATTCAAAGAAGATGCTTTCGAAGTTCTCGTCCTCGCGCTCGATGCGCCACTGCAGGGCGCGAACCGAGAGATTAAGACGGCGGGCGACAGGCTCGAGGCTCACGGTCTCATGGGCTGCCAACAGCTCCATGATCACCGAGCGGACGACAAACACGACACTGGTCGACTTCTGCGCCTCGCGAAGTTGCTCTTCCGCGATGGGCAGAATGGTCTCGTACAGTCCGACGATCGCCTGCGGCAGCGGTCGCTCGAGCACCTCGTTTTCGACGAAGATGCTGAACTGGCGCGCGCTGAACGTCACCCGCGGCCCGAACACATTTCGCGTCATGCGATCATCGAGCGGGCGGCTGGTCATCAGCGAGATCGCGCGCGGGTACCAAACGTGGCCTGCACCGATGCGGATCCGGTCGATCAACAGCGCCATCAGGAAATCGGTGAGTTGCCGGCGGACGGGGCCGAATTGTTGTGGCAGGGCCGGGACAAGCAAACCGCCGGTCGGCTCGACATGCCACTGCACAGTGGAAGCGGCGATCGCGATGGGCGAGTAGTTTTTCGTCGCCTCAATGAGGCCGAGGACGGTTGGCGAAGACGCCTGGGCCTGCCCGAGCACTCCTGAGACGCCTGGCGGGACATGGGCTGAGAAGTTCAGACCGAAATCCCGATCGCGAGTCACACGGGCCGCGGCTTCCATAAGGTCGGCCGCGTCGGCGAGCGGCACCATCTCCGACGCGCCCCACTCCGCATATTTCGGCAGCTTCGCGTCGGCCGTGACATCGTCGACCGACACCCCAAGCTCCTCAAGATAAGGCGCAAGCGGGCTGAAGATGCCGGATTTAATTAGAGCCGTCTCGTGGGCTGCCACCATTACCATTCCATAGAAGAAAGACCATTTTCCTCTGACAACTGCTGAAGAGATAAGCCCACTGGATGTGGCGTCAAGCACGCCGGGCACCTGATCCCCTACATGACCGTCAACACAGGCAGTTGGCCTGTCGAGAATGTGTCATGGGAAACGAAATGGATAAGCTGACGAACGAGGTGGAGTTGAACCGCGCAATCCTCCACCTGCTGCACCGTGCGAGCCAATCGGCCGACGACAGACTTTCAAACCGACTGGGCGAGCTCTCCTTGACGCCGCGACAGTTAACCGTGCTCGAAGCTGTCGCACGGGCAAACGAAGTTAGCCAGACTGCACTTGTCGACATCACCGGGATCGACCGCTCAACGTTGGCCGATATCGTCAAGCGCCTCGTCGATGCCGGCTACCTCAAGCGTGAACGTACGCTGCGGGATGCACGGATGTACGCCGTTCAACTGACCGAGTCCGGTAACGAAGTGCTGGACACCGCTCGTCCGATTGCCGCGGCCGTCGGCGATGAGATCCTCGGTACGCTTCCGGTGGACGCCCGCTCGGGCCTGGTCGACGCGCTTGATCAGATCGCAAAGACGCTTGGCCCGGTCGCCAGCGCGCGCGTCTCGGCCCGCGCGAAGTCGCTTCTTGTCCAACAACAGAAAATCGAGTCGGCCTGCGCCTAAGCGGGTCGCTCTTACGACGTTACGGTTCGGCGCCCAGGGGAGTGACGGCGAGCAAGCGCGCTGGGGGGTGTGCCTGCTTGCCCGGTGTCGGCTGATAGGCGCTTGCTGGGGGGTCAGCAAGCGCCTATACAGCCGGCTTTAATGGCGGCGAATTCGAACACCCAGACGGTTTTTCCCTATCAGCACCTGCTGACGTGCGAAGGTCTCGACGTCCGCCACGTTCACGCGTTGTTGGACCTCGCCGAAGACGCAGCGGCGCTCAACCTGCGCCAGGATAAAAAGCGAGAAGCGCTTCGCGGCCGCACGCAGATCAATCTCTTCTTTGAAGCTTCAACGCGCACGCAGAGTTCGTTCGAACTCGCGGGCAAGCGCCTCGGCGCCGACGTCATGAACATGGCGGTGTCGACATCGTCCGTCCAAAAGGGCGAAACGCTGATCGACACGGCCATGACGCTCAATGCGATGCGGCCTGATCTGCTCGTCGTACGCCACAGCTCAGCAGGGGCTGCAAGCCTGCTTGCCCAGAAGGTCGACTGCCACGTGATCAACGCGGGCGACGGACCGCATCAGCATCCAACACAGGCGCTGCTCGATGCGCTCACCATCCGCCGGGCGAAGGGCCGTGTCGAAGGCCTGACCGTTGCGATCTGCGGCGACATCAAACACTCGCGCGTTGCTCGATCGAACATCGATCTTCTCAATATTCTCGGGGCACGCGTCCGCCTTGTCGCCCCTTCGACGCTGATCCCGACCGAGGCGGCCAAACTCGGCGCAGAAGTCTTCACCTCAATGCAAGCCGGCCTCGACGGCGCCGATGTCGTCATGATGCTGCGGCTTCAACGCGAACGCATGGGCGGCAGCTACGTGCCCTCGGGCCGGGAGTACTTCCATTTCTTCGGCCTCGACCACGACAAACTGAGATACGCCAAGCCCGATGCGCTGATCATGCATCCAGGCCCGATGAACCGCGGCGTCGAAATCGCCTCGACGGTTGCCGACGATGCCCGCAGCGTCATCCGTGAGCAGGTCGAGATGGGCGTTGCGATCCGCATGGCAGTGCTCGAAGCGCTCGCACAGAACACATCCGAAACTTGAGGGGCGGCAGGACGATGGAAGCCCCCGACACCGAGCAACAGCCACAGGCATTCATCAATGCGCACGTGATCGATCCCGCCAACGGGATCGATATTCGCGGCGGGGTTGTCGTCACCGAGGGCCGGATCGCCGATATCGGGGTCCATCTCCATCGCAACGCGCCGCCCGACACGATCGTCCACGACTGTCAGGGCCACACGCTGATCCCTGGCCTTGTCGATATGCAGGTGTTCACCGGCGAACCTGGCAACGAACACCGCGAGACCCTTAAAACAGCGAGCCGGGCCGCCGCCGCCGGCGGGGTCACAACGATGATCGTCATGCCGGACACCGATCCGGTGATCGATCAGGTCGCGCTTGTCGACTTCATCCAGCGCCGCGCCCGCGACAACGCTCGCGTCAGGGTGCGTACGATGGGCGCCATGACACGCGGGCTCGCAGGCGAGGAGATGACCGAGCTTGGCCTCATGAAGCGCGCCGGCGCCGTCGCCTTTTCGAACGGCAAGCAATCGGTGATGAACGCTGCGATCATGCGCAACGTGCTTTCGTATGCGCGCGACTTCGAAGCGCTCATTTCGCATCACACGGAAGACGCGCACCTGAGCCGCGGCGCTGCGATGAACGCCGGCCTCCTCGCAACGCGTCTCGGTCTCACAAGCGTCAACCCGGTCGCCGAAGTGATGGTGCTGGAGCGCGATCTTCGCCTCGTCGCGCTCACCGGCGGCAACTACCACGCGGCAACGGTCACCTGCGCCGAAAGTCTGGCGGCGATCGAGAAGGCGAAGGAGGCGGGTCTGCCGGTGACCTGCGCCGTCTCGATCAATCACCTGACACTCAATGAAATCGACATCGGCGACTACCGGACGTTCTTTAAGGTGCGCCCGCCGCTCCGGTCAGAGGACGACCGCCAGGCACTGGTTGCCGCCGTCAAATCGGGCCTCGTCGACATCGTCGTCTCGAGCCACGACCCGCAGGACGAAGACACCAAGCGCCTGCCATTCAGCGAAGCCGCCGACGGTGCCATCGGTCTCGAGACGATGCTGGCTGCAAGTCTCCGGCTCGTCCACAACGGCGACATCACGCTGTCGCGCGTCGTCGAAGCACTTTCGCTCGCCCCGTCTCGCAGGCTCGGCCTCGAAAGCGGAACACTGAGCAAGGGCGCGCCGGCAGACCTCTGCGTCTTCGATCCCGGAATGCCGTGGCTGGTCGACCGCGAGGTGCTGCATTCGCGCTCGAAGAACACGCCGTTCGACGAAGCGAAGATGCAGGGCCGCGTTCTCAGAACGCTAGTTGCTGGCCAAACCGTCCATCAGTACGCTCGCGCGACCTGATCACAGACGCGCTTCCATGACCCTTGCCCTGATCCTGACCGCGCTGGCCGGCTACCTGAGTGGTGCGATCCCCTCAGGCCTGTTGCTAACGCGCGCGTTTGGTCTCGGCGACGTCCGCGAAATCGGCTCAGGCAACATCGGCGCGACGAACGTGCTTCGCACCGGCAACAAGCTGGTGGCGTTCCTGACGCTTGTCTTCGATGTCGCAAAGGGCTTTATCCCGGTCCTGCTCGCACGCGATATCGCGCTTGCCGGGTTCGCGCTGACCAACGACGGCGGACAGATTTCCGCCGGCACGTTTACGGCGCTGACGCATCAGGCCCAGATCGCAGCGGCCTTCGGCGCATTCATCGGGCACTGCTATCCCGTTTGGCTCGGGTTTCGCGGCGGCAAGGGCGTTGCGACGTATATTGGCGTCCTGCTCGGCCTCTCGTGGATTGTCGCGATCGCGTTCTGTGCCCTTTGGCTGCTGACGGCTGTACTGACGCGGTATTCGTCGCTCGCAGCTCTTGTCGCCGCCGCGCTCGTCCCTGTCGTGCCGCTCCTGATGCAGGGCCATCTCTGGCTGACGGTCGCGCTCATCCCGCTCAGCCTCCTGCTGATCTGGCGACACCGCAGCAACATCCGGCGGCTCCTTGCGGGCGATGAAAGCCGCATCGGGGACAATGGCTGAGGCCGGCCCGTCAACCACGCCGCCACCGCTGCCGGTCGCAGCGCTCGATCACGCGACCCGCCTTGCCTGCCTCCGATTGGTGCGAACCGACGGGATCGGCCCCGTCACGTTTCGCACGCTCATCAACCGCTGCGGCGGGGCCGAGGCGGCGCTCGACGCCCTCCCCGATCTCTCCCGACGCGGTGGACGCCGCATGGCGTTGACGCCGATCTCCGCTGACAGCGCCTTCGAGGAACTTGAAGCGGCAGAGCGCTGTGGCGCGACGCCACTGTTCACGATTGAACCCGGATATCCGCCGCTGCTCGCGAACCTCGATCATCCGCCGCCGATGGTCTACGTGATGGGCCGGACGGACATTCTCCAGCGTGAAGCCGTTGCAATTGTCGGGTCGCGAGATGCCTCCGCTGCTGGCCTCACACTCGCACGACGGTTCGCAGCCGACCTTTCGCAGGCGGGCTTCGTTGTCGTCTCGGGCCTCGCGCGCGGTGTTGATGCGGCAGCGCATCAGGCCGCACTCGCCACGGGGACAGTCGCGGTGATCGCGAACGGTCCGGGCTCGGTCTATCCGCCCGAACACAAGACGCTGCATGCCGCGATCGCGGAGACCGGCGCGGTGGTCACCGAACAGCCGCCGGGCTTCCGGCCGCGCGGCAAGGACTTCCCGCGCCGGAACCGCATCATCTCTGGCCTGAGCCGCGGGACGCTCGTGATCGAGGCCGCAGAGCGTTCGGGCACGCTGGTCACTGCCCGGCTGGCGGCAGAACAGAACCGCGAAGTCTTCGCGGTCCCGGGCAATCCACTCGACCCGCGGGCAGCCGGCACAAACGGTCTCATCAAACGAGGGGCGATCCCGGTTACCGAAGTCGCCGACATCGTCGACGCGCTCGGGCCGATTACAGGTGCGGCGCCGGTTGCAGTCCGCCCGAGCGCGCCCGAAGCCGAACTGCCGCTCCAGAATAGCGACGCGGTGCCAGTGGACACCGCGCCTTCTGCCCCGGTCGATCTCGATATCGCAGACGCCACCCGGCGGACCGTCATCGACGCGCTCGGCCCGGCGCCGATCCCGGTCGACGAACTCGTCCGCGCGACCGGCCTCAGCCCGCGCGATGTCCAGGTGGTCCTGATCGAACTGTCGCTCGCAGGCCGCATCACGCATCACGGCGCACAGCTCGTCTCGAAGATCTGAGACCGCTCGCCCACGGCCCCGCCCATCTCATCTGGCGAAAAACACCTGCAAAATCAGCGCTGTTTGACAGCGGACGGGCGAATGAACATTTTCCAGTCCAACTGAAGTCGGGGGAGGCCTGCACCCGCACCGTCGCGGTGAGGCTGCCTAAAAGACACTTCAGACAATCCACAACCGGCACGACACGTAACGGTGGTCATGAACGTTCTCATCGTGGAATCGGCCGCGAAGGCCAAATCGATCAAGAAGTACCTCGGGGCCGATTACGAGGTCCTGGCGTCGTACGGGCACGTGCGCGACCTGCCGTCAAAGGACGGTTCGGTCGACCCTGAGAATAACTTCGAGATGACATGGGACACCGACGCCCGGAGCCAGAAAGTCATCAAAGAGATCGCCGACGCGGTAAAGCGCGCGGACAAGCTGATCCTCGCGACCTACCCGGATCGCGAAGGCGAAGCGATCTCTTGGCACCTTCTGGAGGTTCTCGGCAAACGGCGCGCACTGAAGAAGGGCACACCGGTCGAGCGCGTCACATTTAATGCGGTGACCAAGCCTGCCGTGCTCGCCGCGTTGCAGGAGCCGCGCGAGATCGATGAGCCGCTGGTCGAGGCCTATCTCGCCCGCCGCGCCCTCGACTATCTCGTTGGCTTTACGCTGTCGCCGGTCCTCTGGCGCAAGTTGCCGGGTGCACGGTCGGCCGGCCGCGTGCAGTCCGTCGCGCTCCGTCTGGTCTGCGACCGCGAGATGGAGATCGAGAAGTTCCGGTCCGAGGAGTACTGGAGCCTCGAAGCGCTGCTGAAGACGCCTGCGGGCGAGCCGGTCCGCACGCGGCTGACGGCGATCGACGGGACAACGCTGAAGCGGCTCGACCTGAAGGACGGCGACACCGTCCACGCCATCAAGGACGCGATCAAAGGTCAGCCGTTCCAAATCCAGTCCGTCGAGAAGAAAGCCGTCCGCCGCAACCCGTCGGCGCCGTTCACGACGTCGACGCTGCAGCAGGAAGCCTCTCGCAAGCTCGGCTTCTCGTCGAAGGTGACGATGAACGTCGCCCAGCGCCTCTACGAAGGCATCGACATCGGTGGCGAGACGGTTGGCCTGATCACCTACATGCGGACCGATGGCGTCCAGATCATTCCGGAAGCGGTGAGCGAACTCCGCGAGGTTGTCACAAAGGACTACTCCGAGCGCTATCTGCCGTCGTCCCCGCGCGAATACAAAGCGAAGGCCAAGAACGCGCAGGAGGCCCACGAAGCGGTCCGCCCGACGGACTTCTCGCGCCGGCCGGCGGAGATGAGCCGCTATCTCGATAAGGATCAGGCGCGGCTCTACGAACTCATCTGGAAGCGATCGGTCGCAAGCCAGATGGCTGCCGCCGAACTCGAACAGACGACGGCCGAGATCCGCGTTGCCGGACGTGACGGCAAGACGTACGGCGTTCGCGCGACCGGCACGGTGACGGTCTTTGAAGGCTTCCTCACGCTGTATGAAGAGGGCAACGAAGACAGCGACGACGAGGAATCGCGGAAGCTTCCGGCGCTCTCGGACGGCATGACGCTGACCGACGAAGAGATCACGCCGCAGCAGCACTTCACGCAGCCGCCGCCGCGCTACACCGAAGCAACGCTGGTCAAGAAGCTCGAGGAACTCGGGATCGGGCGGCCGTCGACGTACGCCTCGACCATGTCCGTGATCCGCGATCGCGGCTACGTGCGGATGGACCAGAAGCGGATGATCCCGGAGGACAAGGGCCGCCTCGTCACCGGCTTTCTGTCGTCGTTTTTCAACCGCTACGTCGAATACGATTTCACCGCCGACCTCGAAGAGAAGCTTGATCTCATCTCGGACGGCAAGCTCGACTGGCAGCAGGTCCTCCGCGACTTCTGGAAGGACTTCACCGCCGCCATCGGCGAGACGAAGGACCTTCGCGTCTCAGAAGTGCTCGAGGTCCTCAACGATCTGCTCGGGCCTGCGATTTTCCCGCCGAAGGAAGACGGCTCCGATCCGCGTGCCTGCCCCGCGTGCGATGCCGGCCGCCTCAGCCTGAAGACCGGCAAGTTCGGCGCGTTCGTCGGGTGTTCAAACTACCCGGACTGCCGCTTCACGCGTCAGTTCTCGGAGACGGGCGAGCAGGACGCAGCGCTCTCAGGGCCCGACGGCAAACTGCTCGGAGAGCATCCGGAAACCGGCGATCCCGTCACGCTGCGCAAAGGCCGGTTCGGGCCCTATGTCCAGCTCGGCGACGCAAAAGACGACGAGAAGCCGAAACGTTCCGGCCTGCCCAAGGGCGTCGAAGCCGACGACGTTGATCTCGAACTCGCCGTGAAACTGCTGTCGCTTCCGCGCGAAGTCGGCATCCACCCGGAGACAGGCAAGGCGATCGAAGCGGGCCTTGGCCGATATGGTCCGTTCCTGATCCACGATGGCAAATACGCAAACCTTGAGACGTTCGAGGACGTGTTCGAAGTTGGCATCAACCGTGCGGTCACGATCATTGCCGAGAAGGCTGCCAGTGGTCGCGGGCGGTTCCAGCCGGGCAAGGCGAAGGTGCTCAAAGACCTCGGCGAGCATCCGGACGGCGGCGGCAAGATCGAGGTGCTCGAAGGCCGTTACGGCCCGTACGTGAAGTTCGCGAAGATCAACGCCACGGTGCCGAAGGGGACTGAGCCTGAGGCCGTGACCGTTGAGCAGGCGGTACAGCTAATCGCGGAACGCGCGGCCAAGACCGGCAAGAAGGCGCCGGCGAAGAAGAAAGCGCCAGCGAAGAAGGCTGCAGCGAAGAAGGCACCCGCCAAGAAGAAGGCGGCCGCCAAGAAAACGACTGCGAAGAAAGCGCCGGCCAAGAAAAAAGCTGCCGCGAAGGCCAAAACACCAGCAGAGTAGCGGCGGGCGGCTTGCGCGACGGGTTCGCGCCGCGCCCGCCAATGACTCGGCGCCCCGATAACGGCCGCCACTCCGGAGCCTCGACACCCCCATGCCGCGAAAAAAAACGGCGCGTAAAGCGCCTGCGGCCGCCGACACGTTGCCCGAGGTGGACGACGTGCTCGCCTTCGTGCGGGGCGCTGGCGACACCGTCACCAAGCAATCGCTCTCGAAAGCGTTTGGCATTCGCGGGCCGCTGCGTGGCCCCTTCCGCGAAATGCTGTCAGAGATGGTCGACGACGGCCTGCTCGTCGGTAATCGGCGCGAGTTTCGACTGCCGGGCGGACTGCCGCCGGTCACGGTGCTGGAAGTTACCGGCACGGACGAAGACGGCGATCTGATTGCAGTCCCCGTCGTTTGGGACGGCGAAGAAGGCCCACGGCCCGCAATCCGGCTCGACGCGGCGTCGGCTGCAGCGACCTCCCGTGGCGCTCCGCGCGGGCGCCCGCAGAAGGACGCGGAGATCGGCGTCGGCGATCGCGTGCTAGCCCGTATCAAGGAACTCGACCCGTCGCTCGGCATCGACGCCGTCCGCTTTACAGCAGAACCAATCAAGCGGCTGCCGAACGATCGCCCGAAACTGCTCGGCCTCTTCAGAAGCCGCGGCGCTGGCGGCCTGATCACGCCCGTCGACCGGAAGCAGCTTAAGGAATGGCAGGTCCAGGCCGCCGACACCGGAGAGGCTGAAGACGGCGATCTCGTCCGCTTTGATCTCAATCGCAAAGGTCGGATGCAGGTGCCGCAGGCGCGCGTCGTCGAAGTGCTCGGCAACCCGTCGGACGAGCGCCAGATCAGCCTGATCGCAGTCCACGCCCACGGCATTCCAGACGCCTTCCCGGAACGCGTCCTCGCCGAACTGGACGCGCTGCCGGACCTGACCGCCGAAGGCCGCGAAGACCTCACCGCGCTTCCGCTCATTACGATCGACCCGGCTGATGCACGCGACCACGACGACGCGGTGTTCGCCAAGACCGACGACGATCCGGCCAACGACGGCGGCTTCGTCGTGACCGTCGCGATCGCGGACGTCGCCCACTACGTACGCCCCGGCTCCGCGCTCGATCGCGAAGCCCAGCGCCGCGGCAACTCGTGTTACTTCCCCGATCGCGTTGTCCCGATGCTGCCGGAGCGCATCTCGAACGATCTCTGCTCGCTCCGCGAAGGCGAATTGCGCCCGTGCCTCGCCGTCGAGATGACCTACGACAAGCGTGGCGAGAAGGTGCGGCATCGCTTTCTGCGCGCGCTTATGAAGAGCCACGCGAAGCTTGCCTATGAAGAGGCGCAGGCAGCCTTCGATGGCAACCCGGGGCCGAAGGCTGCGGCAATCCTGGAAAACGTTCTGCGTCCGCTGAAGGCTGCCTACGATGTGCTCGCTGCAGCCCGCGCACGCCGCGCGCCGCTTGCGCTCGATCTGCCGGAGCGCAAGATCATCATGGGCGACGATGGCCGCGTCAGCGACATCGTCGTGCCGCCGCGGCTCGACGCGCACAAGCTCATCGAAGAGTTCATGATCCAGGCGAATGTCGCCGCCGCCGAAGCGCTCGAGACCAAAAAACTTCCCGTCGTCTACCGCGTGCACGAGCCGCCGGAGAAGGAGCGCCTGAAAAGCCTGCGCGAGTTTCTGGAAACGCTCGATCTCAAGCTGCCGTCAGCGAATGTGCTGAAGCCCGGCGACTTCAACCGCATTCTGGCCGCCGCTGAAGCGACACCGGCGCCCGAGCTCGTCAGCGAAGTCGTCCTCCGCGCGCAGAGCCAGGCGGTCTATGCGATCGAGAACGCAGGCCACTTCGGCCTGAACCTTCGCAAGTACGCTCACTTCACCTCGCCCATCCGCCGGTATGCCGACCTGCTTGTCCATCGCGCGCTGATTGCAGCCTTCAAGCTCGGCGACGGCGGCTTGACGAAGGACCATCACGCAGGGCTCAGCGAGACGGCTGAGATGATTTCGACGTTCGAGCGGCGCGCCATGGCGGCGGAACGCGAGACCATCGATCGGCTCATTGCAGCGCACCTGTCGGGCAAGATCGGCGCGATGTTCGATGCGCGCGTCTCCGGCGTGACGAAGTCGGGGCTCTTTGTCCGCTTGAATGAGACCGGCGCTGACGGGTTCGTCCCCGCGCGATCGCTCTCGGACAACGAGTACGTCGACTACGTCGAGGAGCTGCACGCCATGGTCGGGTCGAACTCCGGCAAAGGCTACGCCCTCGGAGATGCGGTCGAGGTGAAGCTGCTCGAGGCGGTCCCGATGGCCGGCGCACTCCGCTTCGAGATCGTCAGCGAACCGCGCCGGTTCCACGCGTCGCTGATGAAGGGCTACCGCCCGCGGACAGGACGGCGGCATCGCGGTGGCGATGGAGGCGGCAGTCGGGGCGGTGGCGGCTTTTCGCGCGGCGGCGGCGGCCGGTCGAAGTCGAGGTCCAAGTCATCTTCCAAGTCAGGACCCAAGTCCCGCAAGCGGTAGCGTTCATCGGCATGCGCACGGATGCGGGACGCGATGCCACCGTTGACCCGTATCGGGATTGCACCGACCTTGCCGTCATGCCCATCCAGACACACACCCCACTCTCATCGGATGACGACGGTGCCCCGCGCAGTGTCATGACGGCGATGCAGCGCGGTGCCATGCGCGCGTGCCCGAATTGCGGGACCGGTGCGCTGTTCAACGGCTATCTTAAGGTCGCCGATACATGCAACGTCTGCGGGACGGAGCTGCATCACCAGCGCGCCGACGATGCCCCGCCCTATTTCGTGATGTTCATCGTCGGCCATATCGCGCTCGCCGGCGTGCTCGCGATGCACAAGGCGTTCAAGCCGGAGACGTGGGTGCAGTTGGCCGTGTGGCTGCCGGTCACGCTCATCCTGTCGCTCGCACTGCTTCCGATTGTGAAAGGCGGCTTCATCGGGCTGCAATGGGCGCTTCGGATGCACGGCTTTGGCGGTGCGACGGACGACGATGATGTGCCCGATCGCGATCCGCAGCTTCGCCCGCCGGCTGACCCGCGGTCGCAACCGCGCCCATGAGCTCAGACGACGAAGCCGCCATTCGCGATTCAGCGAGCCTGGTCGTTATTGATTTTGAGACGCAGCCTGAGCGCATTCTGATGGGTCGCCGCGCGTCAGGGCATCTCTTCATGCCGGGCGTATTCGTGTTCCCGGGCGGACGGCTTGACGAGGCCGATGCAGCAGCCGAGATCTCAGCGCCGCTCGCGCCGGAAGCCCGTGACGCGCTTGGTGTGCCCGCCCCCGGCCGGCAGTCAGACGCTGCGCCGCATGCGCTCGCCGTCACCGCGCTTCGCGAGTTGCATGAGGAAACCGGGCTCAGTTTCGGGGCCACGACGCCGGACACGTTCGCGCTCGACCATCTGAAGTTCTTCGCGCGCGCAATCACGCCGCCGGGCCGTGTCCGCCGTTACGATACGCGGTTCTTCGCAGCGGCGCGGACCGATGCGCTGCAACCCTCGCGGCGTGCCGGCCCTGACGGTGAATTGCAGGAGATCGACTGGTTCTCGTTGGCCGAGCTTGCCGACATGCAGGTCGCCGGCATCACGCGTCAGATCCTCCGCGACGTGGCCGAGCGGCTTGAGGCAGGACCGATCGACCGATGGCCATCGCGGGTCTGGCTTCACAGCCATGATGGCGATGCGTTTCTTCGGACGCGGCTTGCCTGATCGGGGTCCGTCCCCGCTTGACTTGAAGGCGCCGCTGACTAGTTTGCCGCCTTCGAACACAACCCGCGGCCGCGAGCCGCGCGCGAACGCACGAGATATCCATGGCCAAGCCAGTCACCCAGAAGATCAAACTGGTCTCGACCGCGGGCACGGGCTTCTACTACGTCACCAAGAAGAACCCGCGGAACAGCACAGAGAAATTCAGCTTCCGGAAGTATGACCCGGTCGCGCGCAAGCACGTCGAGTTCAAGGAAGCGAAGATCAAGTAATCTTCGCGCCGCACCAGCGCGGTCTATTGCGACCGCTGCATGATCGGAATCGCGCATCCGAACTTTTTGCGCGAGCGGTTCTGCTTACAGGTTTTGATTGATTTTCGCCTGCCCGATGCGAGCGATCGGGAGGTGCTTTGTCCTCAGTAGCGGGGTATTGCCCAAGGACGCCACGATCCCCCCGATCTCGGCCTGAGCAACGTCAAAGAGGGCGTAGACGCTACCCGTTGGCCCAGCCGAACAGGGGTTTCCCCCCACTCGACAAGCATCCAAGCAATACTAGGAGATGCGGCGGACCCAGCGTCGCTCGAATGCTCAACGTGAGACCGAACTAAAGTCCGATCTCTTGGGCGCGATACTGTGTGGCGCCACCCGAAAAAGCAAGCGGAATTGGCCCATTTCGCTTGACATTGCAGAATCACTTAACGCCGCAATTTGGCGGGTTCTGCCCTTCGAGAGCCGCCAAAAAGCCAAGCGATCGTGGCGCGAAATTTAGCCATTGCATCGGGTGGGTCGCGGAAATGCAGTGCGATCCCAATTGCTTCCACGTGCGAGCTGAGCGCCGATCGCCGCCTTCGGAACACGCATTGTCCGCCTACAAATCAGGCGTCTTTGGCCAATGCCGTGAAGTCGCCGCAAGCGCTGGTTCGTCCGAGCGAAAGACCTTCGCCGTGTGGCCGATCAATCAGCGTGTTCGACAGCGCCACCGGCTGCGACGCAGCACGTGCGATCGCGGGCTGCGGCACGCCGGCCCGCCGCCTCAGGCGGCGTCGGCGATCACCCGATTCCGGCCCTCGCGCTTGGCCGCGTAGAGCGCATTGTCGGCCCGCTTGAACAGCGTCGCGGGTGTGTCCTCGCCGTACTCCAGCATCGAGATGCCGACGCTTGTTGTGACAGGGATCTCAAGCGACTCCGAGACACGG
>JBCBXS010000400.1:0-2470 GCA_039816475.1 Pseudomonadota bacterium
GCAGGATCGAGGCGATCAGCAGCGCCGGCGGCGTGGTCGAGCGACGCAGTCACCCGCAGGCCCTCGACGGGGACTTCCGCTCGGGCGGCTTCGAGGTCGTGCGTTCGCTCGGGCTGGTCGAGGAGGCCGAGCGCGTGCGCGACGAGGCCAAACGCATTGCCGCCGAGGCAGCGCTGACCGCGAAAGTCGATCCGGTTTTCGCGTTCCCGGTCACGGCGTTCGATGACGACTGTGTCGGGGCCGTGCGCTCGGCCGCGGAAGACCTTGGCCTGTCGCATCGGGATATTACGAGTGGCGCCGGACACGACGCTGTATATATGGCCCGCGTCGCACCAACGGCCATGGTGTTCACACCCTGCATTGGCGGCATCAGTCACAACGAAGCCGAGGATATGACAGAGGCGTGGGCTGAGGCCGGATGTAATGTCCTGCTCCGCGCCGTCGTCCAGACCGCGGAAATCGCCGGCACTTGACGCCCGCGCGACGGCTTGCGACGCGCCAGGTCTTTCGCTTCGCCCGGCGGTCGCCTAGGCTTAGCGCTACAAGCGCGACATCCAATCCAACAAACAGAACGCTTGAGGGAGGCGGCCTATGTCCGACGAACGCCGGACGTTTGACTACATCGTCGTCGGCGCCGGATCGGCCGGTTGCGCCATCGCTGGCCGCCTGAGCGAAGACCGCGATGTGTCCGTCGCGCTCATCGAAGCGGGCGGCAAGGACAGCAATCCATGGATTCACATTCCGTCGGGCTATTATCGCAACATCTGGAACCCCGACGTCACTTGGCAATTTCCGGCGGGGCCAGAACCGCATCTCGGTGGCCGGACGATCATGTGGCCGCGCGGTCGCGTGCTCGGCGGCTCAAGTTCGATAAACGGCCTGCTTTACGTTCGAGGTCAGGCCAACGACTTCAATGTCTGGCGGCAACTGGGCTGTGAGGGCTGGGCCTACGATGACGTGCTGCCCTACTTCAAGAAGGCCGAGCAGCAGGAGCGCGGCGCCGACGACTATCACGGCAAAGACGGCCCGCTCGGCGTCAGCAACGTCCGGATGGACAACCCCGTCTGCGAGGCCTTCCGGAAGGCGACGATCGCAGAAGGCGTCCCGGCCAACGACGACTTCAACGGGCGCGAGCAGGAAGGCGTCGGTTACTTCCAGTTGACCAATCTGCGCGGCCGCCGCTCGTCGAGTGCGCGCGCATACCTGAAGCCAGCGGAGTTCCGCGGCAACCTCTCGATCATCACGGAAGCGATGACAGAAACTGTCGCCATCGACGGTGGTCGCGCGACGGGTGTGCGCATCACGAAGGAGGGCCGCAGCCGATTTCTGCGCGCCAACCGCGAGGTTATTCTGGCCGCCGGCGCGATCGGATCGCCGCAACTCTTGCAGGTCTCTGGGATCGGGCCACAGGCCGTGTTGCGTGCCGCCGGTGTGCCGGTCGTCCACGCCCTGCCGGGTGTCGGCGAGAACCTGCAGGACCACTATCAGGCGCGGCTGACCTACGAAGTGAAGGGGCGCGGCAGCCTCAATTCCGTCTGGCACAGCCGGGTGGAGCAGGCGCGCGCCGGCGCCGAGTATGCGCTTAAGGGTTCAGGCATTCTGACGATCGGTGCAGGCGTCGTCGGCGTCTTCGCGAAGTCATCGCCCGACCTCGATGATCCGGACATTCAGATCCACTTTATTCCCCTGTCGAGCGATGGCGGCGGCGCGGGGCTTCACGACTATCCAGGCGTCGTTGTTTCTGCCTGCCAGTTGCGCCCGGAGAGCCGTGGGCATCTCCGTATCCGCACCGCAAACGCCGCAGACCATCCGGAGATCGTCGCAAACTACCTCGCGACCGATCTCGACTGCCATGTCCTGCTCGAGGGGATGAAGCTCGGCCGCCGGATCGCATCGCGCCGGCCGTTTGCCGATCTCGTTGTCAGCGAGCGGGGTCCCGGACGTGACGTCACCAGTGATGAGGACCTACTCGCCTTCGCGCGTCAGGAGGGCACGACCATCTATCATCCGTGCGGCACGTGTAAGATGGGAACCGATCCGATGGCCGTCGTCGATGCGCGGTTGCGCGTCCACGGCATCGAAGGCCTGCGCGTCGCCGATGCGTCGGTGATGCCGCGCATGACATCCGGCAACACGAATGCGCCGACCATCATGATTGGCGAAAAAGCAGCGGATATGATCAAAGCAGACCGCCGCGCGGGTGCGGCTGCGCTTGTCTGAACGGGGCGGGACCATGCGACGGGTGAACTTCGAGAACGAGTACAACAATCGCAAGCGCGTGCGGGAGCATGGCGAGCTGACCGAGCGCTGGGACAAGGCAGCCGAGGACTTTCGCAACGCGGCTGCCGATCGCTCTGAGTTGGATATCGCCTACGGCGACGGCGAGCGTCACCACTACGACCTGTTTCAGCCGGAAGAGCGTGCCGACGAAGCGCAGCTCATCGCATTCATTCAAGGCGGCTATTGGCAG
>JBCBXS010000401.1:0-2459 GCA_039816475.1 Pseudomonadota bacterium
AGATAGGCGCCCTCGATCGTGCCGGCGGACTTCAGCGTATCGCGGAAGTTCAGGACGACGCGGTAGTTGTCGATCGCGTCCGGATCGGCCATCGCCGTAAGCTCATCCTCGGTGACCGGCCGGAACGGATCGTCGAGCAAGGCTTCATGCAGCGCGATCTCAGCTGGACAACTTTCCTCAACCGGATGGACCTCGGGCCGGGTCAGATACGCGAGAATGAACGCGGGTGTCACATTCAGCCAGCCGCGGTCGTTTGGCTCCACGAGATGCAGCCCGGCCGATTTCCAGAACTCAGGCATCGTCGTCGACCAGTGTCCAAATGCGCGCGTGCGCCGGCCCGTCCGTTGGCGGCCTGATCGTGCGTAACTCTTCCGAAATCTCGCCGGCGTCGTTGCGCGTGCGGCGGACGGTGAAGATCGTGTTGATGGGTGCGTCTTCCGCGAGGCTCATTGCGAAGGCGATTTCATCATCGGCAGCCGCTTCGGCGCTTTCCCGATCCGGAGCGCCATACTCGGCAAGGAAGTGATCGCAGAGCAACTGCCGGGCGGTCGCGACGACGTCTTCGTTTGCCTCGGCCACGGAGACGAACGTCGACCGGCCGAGACTTTCGAGCCCGAGAAACGCGTTCGCAAACGCCTGGCGTGTCTTCCCTTTAAAGGCATCGTCTGCCAGATCGGCGAAAGCGAACGCACCGGATACCGCGAACTCATCGGCCTCCGCCGCGCGCTCGAACACATAGGCGTCGCTTCCGTCGAAGCGGATCGTCCTCAGGATCTTGGCGATCGCCATCAGCGCGCCGTGCCGCGGTTGGCGCTGAAAACCTGGGGCAGATACGGCGACGCGAACGGCGCGCCGTCGTCAGGCTTCACCATCAACGAGAGATCATCACCAAGGCCCGCAATCGTACCTGCGCGGAGTTCGCCATCGGTCGTGCGGTACCGGTCGGACCCCCGTTCGCCCAGCACGCGCCCGATCCACGCATCGACGATCTGGCGAAACCCTTCCTGCTCCCAGCGATGGATGTTTGCGTTGAAGTGCGCTGCGACCTGCTCGACGATCGCCGTCCGCGTGACGTCCATGCCATCTTCTTCCGCAAGCGAACTCTCATCCGCGAGGACACCCGGCTCCAAGCCTTCGATGTTGCGCGTCAGCCTGACATCGAAGCTTGCAATCAGCCAGTCGGGGACCGCGTCGTCAGCGGTCTCAGGCTCAACGAGCGCCGTGCCTCCGACAATCGCGCCGTTGCAGAGAAGCTGCTTCGGCCAGCCGATCTGCAGTGCCGTCTGTGATGGCATCAGCAGCGCCAGCGCTTCAATGAGCGACAGCTGCAGGACGACAAGCATCTCGCGCGCGCGGACGATGGCCACGTCCGGCTCCAGCACAATTGCAGCCGTCGCATGCGCCGTGTTTCGCGACCAGACCACGTCGCCGGCCGACAGCGTGCCATCGATCGCGCCGGCGCAGGCAACATCGAGCGGCTGCTCAGGCGCCTTGACGCCATGCCCATTCAGAAGTGGCGGAAACTGCGGATCGGGGAGATGCATGGCGCGGGACCGGCGTCAGTCGAGGCTGATCTCATCTTCGACGACATGCGAAAGGTCTGTCCCCTCCGCAGTCAGCACGACGCGGACCTTCATCGTCCCCGAGCCCTTCTCGCGCGCGACACGCTCAAGTTCGCGCTGAGACGTGACGCCGACCTGCTTCAGAAATTTTCGCAGGCCCATGTTGAACTTCTCTTCGTCCATGGCCGTCTCCTCGTTGTCTTTTGTCTGTTATCGGCGCGCGTTCAGAGGCGCACGCTGTCTTCGGCCTGATACTGCTCGGAGGCCGAAAGTGGCAACGTCTGGAGCCCGAACCACGCGACGGCAACCATCGCGACCATCAGGATCATCGCGACGACAAAGGCTTTCATTGTTTCTCTCCGGGGTGTCGGCGCCGCCGTCACGGGCCGTGCCCGCGGCATTTGAAGTGTCTGAAATTAAGGCAGATGTGACTGACCGCGTCGGCAATGGCAAGTCCAGGCGTCGGGACATGAGACCATGCGCGCGCTCCGACGGGAGGGGGATGCTTAACGCGTGAGGAAGTTTTCGCCCGAGCCTTGATTGCAGGGCACTGCACCACATCTGCACCGCGCGAGCCGCACCCACCTACCGTCACCCTCGGGCCTGTCCCGAGGGCCCACGGGTTTGCGAGGCGCGAGGCGGCTTTTGGAACGCTTCGTTCGCAGCAACTCGTCCCACACCAGCAACACGCCAAGCCTCAACGTGGGCCCTCGGCACAAGGCCGAGGGTGACGATCTTTTGTGCGGCGCGGTTCGTGCCGAGGATGACGTATTTTTTTGCGGCGCGGTGGGGCGGAGGGTGACGTATTTTGTGCGGCGCGGTGGGGCGGAGGGTGACGTATTTTGTGCGGCGCGGTTGGTGCCAAGGGTGACGTGTTTTGATGCGGCGCGGTTGGTG
>JBCBXS010000402.1:0-2455 GCA_039816475.1 Pseudomonadota bacterium
CTTTCAACGTTTCCTGTCAGACGACGACGGCCTATTCTTTGACGACGCTGACGATCTCGCTCGGCAGCTAGAGAGGGCGTTTGCAGACGGCAGCTGGAAGGCGCGTGCGCGAAAAGGCAAGCAGACCTACCTCTCGCTTTTCAACGAGACGCGCGTGGCGCAGTACATCGTCGACGCCGTGATGGGCGCTGATCTCAGCCAATACGAGTGGCACGACATCTAGGCGCAACTGCTGCACCCTTACCCGGTCCGACGATCCTCGCGCTACACCCCCTCACCGCGCGCGGCCTTTTGCGGCGGCGCGGACGAGGGGGGCGAGGGCTGCGAGTTTGTCGCTGAGCGGGCTGGAGCGGCGCCAGACCATGCCGATGGTGCGCGACGGCACGGGTTTGCGGAAGGTGGCAACCGAGACCGAGGCGGAGCGTGTTTCGACGGGCACGGCCATGTCGGGGATGAGCGTCACGCCCATGCCGGCGCCGACCATCTGGACCAGCGTCGACAGCGAACTTGCGTCGAGCAACTCGCGTGGACGCGCGCTCGGCATATCGCAGAACGACAGCGCCTGGTCGCGGAAGCAGTGGCCCTCTTCAAGGAGTAGCAGACGCATCTCGCTTAGCACCTTCGCGCTTGGAACAGGCTTACCTTCGTCCGCCTCCGGGCGGACCAGCACGAAGGGTTCTGTGAAAAGCGCTTCCTCCTCAAGCCAGTCTTCCGAGACCGGGAGGGCGACGATCGCGGTGTCGATCCGGCCGTCGGCCAGCTCTTCAATTAGGCGCGGCGTGACGGTCTCACGAATGTGGATCGCAAGTTCGGGGTTTTCCCGCGTCAGCCGCGAGATGATGCCGGGCAGGACGTAAGGCCCGACCGTCGGGATGACGCCGAGGCGAAGGCGCCCGACCAGCCGGTCCTCCGAGGCGCGCGCCAGATCATCGAGTTCGTCGACCGACCGCAGGATCTCGCGCACGCGACCGATCGCCTGCTCGCCGAAGTGGGTGAGCTTCACGCGCTTGGCGCCGCGATCGACCAGCATCACGCCCAGCGCATCCTCAAGTTCGCGGATCTGCATCGAAAGCGCCGGCTGCGAGATTGCGCAGGCTTCAGCAGCACGACCGAAGTGTTCATGCCGCGCGACCGCATCGAAGTAACGGAACTGGCGCAGCGTGACAGCCATCAGTGAATCCTATTGCGAAGATCACAAAATCCAATTTCGCCTGATCGTTTGCATCTGCTACGCCGTTGCCGAACGCGCGTCCAGTCCGGGCGGCGCGACAGGAACCTGGGAGCTAACGAATGGATGGATCGTCGCACGAGAGCGAAGGACGCTGTCCCGTGCTTCACGGCTTCCGCGCAAGCGGCAGCACAGCGAACCAGCACTGGTGGCCTAACCAGCTAAACCTGAAGATCCTGCACCAGAATGCGCCGCAATCCGATCCGATGGGTCGCGGCTTTAACTACCGAGAAGAGTTCCAGAAGCTCGATCTCGAAGCCGTCAAAGCCGACCTGTTCGCTCTTATGACGGACTCGCAGGAGTGGTGGCCGGCCGACTACGGACACTACGGCCCGTTCTTTATCCGGATGGCGTGGCACAGCGCCGGTACGTACCGCATTCAGGATGGCCGCGGTGGTGCGTCGTCCGGCACGCTTCGGTTCGCGCCACTCAATAGCTGGCCGGACAATGGCAACCTCGACAAGGCACGTGCCCTGCTCTGGCCGATCAAGCAGAAGTATGGCGCGAAGCTTTCGTGGGCCGATCTGATGATCCTGACCGGCAACTGCGCGATTGAATCGATGGGCCTGAAACCGTTCGGTTTCGCAGGCGGTCGCGAAGACACCTACGAGCCTGAAGAAGACATCTACTGGGGCCCCGAGACGACGTGGCTCGGCGATGAGCGATACAGCGGCCAACGCGAACTCGCCAATCCGCTGGCAGCCGTCCAGATGGGCCTCATCTACGTCAATCCGGAAGGCCCGAACGGCAACCCGGACCCGGTCGCCTCCGCCTACGACATTCGCGACACGTTTGCGCGGATGGCGATGAACGACGAGGAAACTGTAGCGCTCGTCGCTGGCGGTCATACGTTCGGTAAGGCGCACGGTGCGGGCGATCCCGGCCAGTATGTCGGCCGCGAGCCCGAAGGCTCAGCCATCGAGGACATGGGGCTTGGCTGGAAGAATTCGCTCGAGAGCGGTCACGGTTACCACACGATCACGAGCGGCCTCGAGGGCGCTTGGACAGCCGAGCCAACGAAGTGGGACAACGGCTACTTCGATGTCCTGTTCGGCTACGACTGGGAGCTGACGAAGAGCCCGGCCGGCGCGTTCCAGTGGACGCCTAAGAACCCGGAAGCCATCGACACGGTGCCGGATGCGCATGATCCGGCGAAGCGGCACGCGCCGATGATGTCAACGGCCGACATGGCCATGAAGATGGACCCGGCCTACGAGAAGATCTCGC
>JBCBXS010000403.1:0-2446 GCA_039816475.1 Pseudomonadota bacterium
CGTTGGCGCCTTCCTCCGGCGGCCGGAACGCCTGCGGGTCCGGCGACCAGAGTGTGATGGTTGCAGGATCAAAACGGTCCCACACCCGCGCGTCCGTAGAGGCGGTCTCGAAGGCGGCCGGGGTGTCCAGGCCAAGCCGGGCGAGATACGGCAGCGGCGGCATGTTCATCAGCGACAGGCACGGGAGGCCTGCGTCGGCGATCCGGATCAGAAGCGTGCGCAGCGTATGATCGGTGTACTGCGGCTCCTGCATCGCGAGAACAACGAGATCGTACGCGGTTGGATCGACCGTCTCGGGCGTCGCGGCATCGATGCGGCCCGGCAGGTTGCCGGAGCGGATCGCCCGGTGCGTGTCCTCGCCCCTGAGCTTGAGGCGCACTTCCGTGCCGTCTGAATTGATCAGCCCCGCCGTTCGGCTCCGGCAAATAAGGGTCGCGTCGTGGCCGGCCATTGCCGCCTTCGTCGCGAGCAGCGAGCCGTAGGATGCACCGAGAACCAACAGTTTGATCGCCATGACGCACATCTCCTGAGCAAGTTGCCCTCAGAATAACGCCGGAGGCCGCTGCGGCCTCGACAAATCGTGTTTTTGTGTATTTTGTTTACTCATCCTCTCTTCTGTTTTGTAATGTTGTAATGTTACGCCTGACCAGGACGCCGCTTTGGCCTTCGGGAGCCCACCCATGTCAAAAACGTTCGTCGGCCCGCAGTTGCGCCAGCTCCGCCGCGCGAACAATCAGACACAGGCCGAGATGGCCCGAGCGCTCGGCGTCAGCCCCGGCTACGTCAACCTGCTCGAAAACAACCAGCGCAGCCTTTCGGTGCGCCTGCTCGCCGCGATCGCAGACGCCTACCAGGTCGACTGGCGCGATCTCGTCACGGATGAAGCCGGCCGCCTCCTCGGTGATCTCCGCACCGCACTTAAAGACCCGATGTTTTCGGATCGCGCACCCGACCTGACCGAACTCCGCGCGGCCATCGATCACGCGCCGCGCCTGGTTGCCAACTTTCTGAAGCTTTACGGCACGCATCGCACGACGCTCGAGCGCGTCATGCGCCAGGGCGCGGCCTCGAACCAAGACGGCTTTCTGCGCGCATCGCCTGAAGCGGAGGTGCATGACTTCTTCCGCAACCGCTCGAACTACTTCGACGAACTGGAGCAGGCCGCCGAACGCCTGCGCGCCGCCCACCCCGGTGGGGCTGATGACCACTACGCAGCCCTCAAAGCCGAACTCGCCCGCCATGACGTGCGCGTCGAACGCAGCACGATGGAACACCTCGGCGATGTTCTAAGGCAATTCGATCGTGCGGAAGGCGTGGTCTATCTGTCAGAGGCACTCGACCATCAGAACCGCGTTTTCCAACTGGCCCATGTGGTCGGGCTTCTGATCGCGGAGCGTGACCTCAACGCGCTCACAAACCGGACACGGTTCTCAAATGCGACGGCCGAGGCCCGCTGCCGGGTCGAACTCGCGAACTATTTCGCCGCCGCCTATCTGATGCCCTACGACGCGTTCCTGCAGACCGCTCGTCAGACCCGCTACGACGTGGATCGGCTGGCGGCGCGCTTTGCCGTCTCCGTTGAGCAGGCGAGCCAGCGGCTGACGACACTGCAGCGGCCGGGCGACCAGGGCATTCCGTTTTTCTTCCTCCGCGTCGACAAGGCCGGCAACGTCTCGAAGCGCTTTAACGCAACGTCGTTTCATCTGGCGGAGTACGGTGGCGCCTGTCCGGTCTGGAACATCCACATGACGTTTCGGACGCCCGGGACAATCCTGCCGCAATTCGTCGAGCTTCCGGACGGTGAGCGCTTTTTCACGTTCAGCCGCACGACGGAACGGCCGGTGTTCAACCGCAATTCCCAGGAGGTCCGGCTCGCGATCGCGCTCGGCTGTGAACTCCGTTACGCGGGCGATGTGACATACGCCGCCGCGTTCAATCCGCAGGATGACGGCCTCTACAGCCCGATCGGGATCAACTGCTATCTCTGCCAGCGGACGTCGTGTTCCCAGCGGGCGCACCAGCCGGCCTTCGTCGACCTGCCGATCAGTACCGACCGGCGCGGCAACAACCGGCATGAGAGCTGACACGCTTAGCGCCGCCCGTTCGAGCTGGACGTCACTCGCAGGCCACGCGCGAACGTTTGTGAGGCTCGCCCGTTGCCGAGAGACGTGACGGCGAAGCGGCAATCACGTCCGTGATGCGATGTCGCAATGAGCCAGTGCACCGCGCGCAACACAGTCGCGTAGCAGAGGGTCGGATACAAAGCCGGATCGAAAGCCATGCAGAGAATTGATGCCGAGATGCGGGACATGGGCACTGGCGAGAACGCCGCCGAACTCCAGCGTCTGCAGGACGTGCCGGATTGGACGTATCTGCTGCGCGAATACTACCAGATGTATCTGCGCTCGAGCGCCGGCGGCAGCAGCAAGATCCGCTCGCACCAGCG
>JBCBXS010000404.1:0-2410 GCA_039816475.1 Pseudomonadota bacterium
AGAATGCCGATTGCGTAGTTGACCAGCACCGAGCAGATCAGGACCGCGACGAGCTTCCAGCCAAACTGCGCGTAGTAGACGAGCGAGATCAGCGCGATTGCGCGGAGAGCCATCGGCCAGCCGCCAGCGCCGTGCGCCACGAGGAAGAGCAGATAGCCAACCGGGAGGAACGCAAAGACGAACCAGTAAGATGAGAACGACATCATCGGCAGGGCCGGGATGTTCGCGGCAAGTGCGGTGAGTGCTTCGAACGTCATGGCTTAGAGGTTCCGCGCTGAGGTGGCGCCCAGAGCGCGCGATTGCGGGAACGGCGAGAGCGCGGGCTCGTGACCGATTGAGATGAGGCCGCCGGTGCCGTTCGCGAGAACGTCAAGCGGATTGCGCTCCGGCAGTGGGATCGTCTGTTCGCCACGGGCACGACGACGGTTGCGCGTGCGCTCGGCTGGCCGATTGGCGCGCGAGGGCAGCTCGATGATCGGCTTCTGTCGCGTCAGGCTTTCGCGTTTCGGCTCAGCAGTCGGGCCAGCGCCATTGGCAGGCGCAGCGTCGTCACGCGTGATCGAAGCATACGACCGTGGCGTCGAACGCGCCTCGGCTTCCGTCGCCGCTCCATTGCTGTTGCCTTCCGGCGCAGGGCGGGCCTCGAACGGGGCCGGGATCGGGCTTGTGAGGGCTGCAACACCGTCTGACTTCGGCTGAGGCGCAAGACCTGCAACCGGCGTCTCGTTGTCCTGGCGAGGTGTCGGCCCGTCGACTGGATCAAGTGCCATGTACTCGGCGAACACCTTGCGCAGACACTCGGGGTTTGAGTGCTCTGCATCGATGTACATCTCTGCCGTGCAGCCGTAGTGCGCCGGATCGAAGTGGCCGAAAACCTTGAAGTCGAACTTCTCGGCGAACGAACGCGTCAGCGCCCGGATCTTCTCGACGCCCTTCATGTACGGGCTGTTCTGGACCTTGTCCCAATAGATCGGGTTGAACGGCGGGTGGACGAAGAAGACTTCGACCTTGCGCTCCTTGAGGTAGGCAAACAGCCGCTCGAGCTTCTCGACGCCTTTCGGGTCGATCGGCGGTGGGTTGTTGAAGTTCTGTTCGGCGAACTCTTCGGACAGCTTCCGCGACCGTTCCTGCGTGAACACCTTCATGTGCTCACCCGACCAGTAGATCGAACCACCGGGGCGGAGCGTGTCGAGGGTCTCGAAGTGATCGAGGCGGGTCTCGTGCGGCTTGGTCGGCTCCGAGTACCAACGGCGCACGTTGTTGACGAGCATCGGCAGCGAGATGAGTTCGCGCCAGCGCTCAACCGGCGCCGTCGACCAGTAAGGATGCGGCTCCATGTTGAGCCGGCGCGCCATGTCCCGGTAGTACGGAATGCCCGGCAGCCAGAGGAAGTCCTTGCGGTCGGCGACGGGCGTAAACAGCCGATCGCGGATCGCAATGATCATTTTCTTCGGCAGCCGCGAATGGCGCGTGAACATCTCCACCATTGCGAGCATGTCTTCGTAGTAATCGCGGTGGACGTGGGCGTTGTAGAACTTGCGCCCCGGCATCAGCTCCACGTGGCCTTCCTGCCAGTGGCTCGCACCGAGGACGACGACTTCAGGCGTTTCCTTGAACATGCGGATGTGGTGATCGCGCATTTCGCGGATATTGATGTTGAGATCGAAGGTGCCGAAGTTGCGGCCCTTCGCGAACGCTTCAGCGAACGCCTTTGGCCCCGACTCCGCGTACATCTCCGGAGCGAAGGCCTTGTTGAGCTTCCAGATGCCGAGCAAACCCGCTGCCGCAACTGCGACGAGCAGGAACGCATAGAAGCCTGGAATGTCCTGGACGCGGCGGCGTGGTGCTGCCGCAGCTTTTGTGGCGGGCGTCTCGCCGGCCGAGCCCTCGGCTCCAGCGAACGTCTCGAGTGTCTGGGTCATAAATTTTACGCAAAACTGGTCCGACTACGCCTTTATCAGTAAGGCAATTTGGTCATCTCAACGTTAAGGGCCGAGGCAATAGGCCCGAAGTTTCAGCACGCGAAGCGCGGAAATTGGTCGTGTTTGAAGAAGTTCTGCGCGTTGTATTTTTTCGGGAATATCACGCTTCAATATGCAGGCGATCCTGCACAGGAAATGCTTTGAAGAAACGGCAAAGCCCGGCTGCTTTCGCGCGCTGGGCTTCGCAGGTCGTTCGGGTCCGTCGCGGTCGTGATCACCGCGACCGGATCGGCGCACGCGTGGTTCAGGTCGCAGGGACTGCGTTGGCTGCCTGGACAGCCGGAAGCGAAGGCTGGTCGACAGCTGCGACGGGCGCCGGCGCCGGGGCTAATTCCTCGTCGTCGTCACCGAAGCCCATGCTCTGGTCGTTCGAGGCAGCCGTCAGGCGAATGACGGCAGGCGCAACGAACACCGGGATCAAGATCGGA
>JBCBXS010000405.1:0-2436 GCA_039816475.1 Pseudomonadota bacterium
GAGAGATATCGGCTCGCAAGGGCTGAGGCGGCGGCCGTGCGCCAAACGGTGAGCCTCGCCCCGTCGATGATGGCGACCGGCTCGCCGGTATCGGTCGAGAAGAGAATGACCGCCCCGGCAACAGCAGGGCGACCGTGCCGGGCCGCGTTGTCCGGCGTCACGGTGACGAGCTTGATGCACGCGTAACCGTCCGACGCGGTTGCCGTTGCAGGAGCCGGAGCCGACCAGGCGGGCATCAACAGCAACGTGGTGTCCGCAAGACCACCGCCGCGTTCGAGATCGAAATGCAGCCGGGGCGGCGCTTCAGCGCCCTTTCGAAACCCGGTCTCAAGCGTGTCGACAAGGGCCGGATAGCTGAGCAGCCGGTCAACGGTATCAGCGTCGATCACGCGCACCGGGCCCACCCTCGGTTCTGGCAGTCGGAGACGTCAGAGCGGCCATGCAGCGGCCGCGCCGACCCACACGCTTAGCGCGCAGCAATCGCAAGTGACGGCTTGGTCGGCGCGCTATTGGACGGGGTCTGAGCCGCGAGTTTCTTCGCCGCTTCGACATGGCTATCGCGTTCGCGCGTCAGGCGATCGACCTCGCCCTTCCAGCGCATCGCGTCCTGCGTCCTCTGCCGCGCGGTCTTTCGCCATTTGCCTTGCGAGAACCACGTCGACATACCGCCGATCACGACGCCGGCGATCAGAGCTGCGAAGAGGTAGAAGAAGAATGGAAGGGTAAGTGCGAGCGCTGGCTGGTCGGGCTGGAATGGGTCGAGCCCGAGGCGAACGTCATGCCGGTTTGCAAGCGCGAGGACTACGAGAAGCAGCGCTGACGCCGCAGCAATGAGGGTCAGTAGGATACGGCCGATCACGGAAGGCGAACTCCAACGCGTTTCAACTGGAACTGTTCGGCACGCAGTCTAACCGCGAAACACAGCCTCGGGATGTGTCGGCATCTCGGACGGCGGCTGCGACGGGGCGTTCAGGCGTTCCCGCAGTTCTTTGCCGGTTTTGAAGAACGGCACGAACTTCTCGTCAACCTCGACGGCCTGGCCGGTCCGAGGATTGCGGCCCGTCCGCGGTGCCCTGTGCTTCACGGTAAACGCGCCGAAGCCACGAAGCTCGACACGCTCGCCGCGTGCCATGGCCTCAACGATCTCGTCGAGCACGACGTTGACGATCTTCTCCACGTCGCGATGAAACAGATGCGGATTTACCGCCGCAATTCGATTGATCAGTTCCGACTTAATCACGCCAACTCACCCGCAAAGTCTTTGTAAAGTCTCACTTTTTCGGAGGCTGCCAAACAGACAGCATGCCGTCAAGTCCAACTGATGCAAGCTCCGGCGCGAGCCCCGCCAATCGTCCAACCTCGGCACCGAACATCCACGCGAGCCAGGAGCTTGCATTGCCGCCCGGGAAGCCAAACCCACTCGACGGCTTCCAGTCGACGATGCGAATGCCCTCCGGAAGCTCTTTTTCCTTAACCATCCATGCGCGGGCCTCGTCCTCGGCACCGATGGCGTCGATCAGCTTGTAGTCCTTTGCAGTACGGCCGGAGAACACCGCACCTTCGAGCAGGCCCGGGACCGACGAGGCGACGATCTTTCGGCGGCGCTCAACCAGGTTAACGAACCAACGCTGCCCCTCCTCGATCATCTGCATGGTCCGCTGGCGGACGGCGGGGGACATTTCCTCGAATGGGTTCGGCTCGGCTTTGAGCTCGCCACTTTTGAGCTGGTTCATGCGGACGCCGATCTTGTCGAGCAGCCCGGAGACGTTCGGCCACTGCATGATGACGCCAACAGAGCCGGTGATCGTGTTCTCACGCGCAAGGATCCGGTCCGTGCCGAGCCCGGCCATGTAGGCCGCCGACGCCGCCACCGTGCCGAACTGCGCGACGACCGGTTTTCTCTCGGACAGTTCGCGCAGGGCCTTGTAGAGGCCCTCGCCGCCCGTCGTCGTGCCGCCAGGACTATTGATGTAGACGATCACGCCTTTGACGTTGTCGGCGCGTGCGATCTTCTCAAGCATCTTCAGGCGTTTGCGATCGTCGAGGATCATGCCCTCGACCGTCACGCGTGCGATCTGTGTGTTGCCCAGAACGCCAGCCTCGTTCGCGCGGACAGCTGCAAACGCGATCAGGACGAGCACGCCTGCGAGGATTGCGAGGCCTCGCCAAAGCCCGACCTGCCGCCGGAGCCGCCGCCGTTCGAGCACCGTTTCGACTTCACCGCTCATCGTTCGCCTCATCCTGCGTTCGCTTGAGATCGATAAATAAGTGACCCGCGCCTGATTTGACAGGAGCACGGTTGGCGCGCGGCGGTCGGGCGCCCCGCCTCAACGAAAAAGGCAGCCGGCGCATCGTCCGGCTGCCTCTCATTTCGAGCGTTGCGATCGCCACCCGCCATGCCAGCGGCGATCTCCTAACGTCGGCTTACGAGTTGTC
>JBCBXS010000406.1:0-2436 GCA_039816475.1 Pseudomonadota bacterium
CTGTCCGCCGACCACGCGACGCTGCCGACGTCCTCGATGACGTCAGCCAGGTCGCGGCCGCTTTCGAGATCGCGAATGCGCAGGCGGCAGAACTCGGAGCCGTTCTCGTCGACATCGTAGAACGCGAGGCTGTGGTCGCGGCTGTGCCCGAAGCCGGTCAGCTTCCAGTACGACTTGCCCTCGGCTTCGACATTCCCGTTGAGCATGACCTGCTCCTGGGCGTTGTCTTCGGCGTCGCGCGTGCGGCGGCAGACGATCGGATACTGCTGGCCGGTCTCGAACCGCGTGTAGTACGCCCACGGCCCGTCGGGGCTCGGGACAGAGCTGTCGTCTTCCTTGATGCGGCCCTTCATCTCGTTGAAGAGAGTCTCCTGCAGACCCTCCGTGTCGGCGAGCCAGGACTTGGTGAAGGCGTTTTCAGCATCGAGATGCGCGCGGATGTCGGCGTCGAGGACGGACGGATCGCGCATCACGTCCTGCCCATTGTCAGCGCGGAGCCAGGCATAGTCGTCGGTCAACGTCTCGCCATGCCACATGCTCGTCTTCGGCTCGCGTTTGGCAACGGGCGGCGTCAGCGCTGCGGTCATTGTCTACCTGATCCCTGATCGCGATGGTCTGGTGTACGGTCTGCGGTCTCGTCCAAGCACCGCCGCGGCGGCGCGTTGGCTCTCACGCGTCTTCCGGTTCGAACTTCAGCGCCGCGCCGTTGATGCAATAGCGCTGACCAGTGGGTTGCGGACCATCTGGAAAAACATGGCCAAGATGTGCCTGGCAGCGCGCGCAGTGGACCTCAGTGCGCACCATGAAGAACGATCGGTCCGATTGTTCGCCGACCTGCTCGTCCCTGATGGGCTGTGTGTAACTTGGCCAGCCGGTGCCGGAATCGAATTTGTCCTCGGATGAAAACAGCGGCTCGCCACAGCAGATGCAGTGGAAGATGCCGTCGCGCTTCTCGTCGTTATAGGGGTGGGTGAACGCGCGCTCGGTGCCGTGCTTCCGCGTGACGCGAAACGCCTCCGGGTCCAACTGGGCGCGCCATTCTTCGTCCGTCTTGTCGATCCGCTCGCCGGGCATGGGGCTCTCCGTCGCTTCACTGTCTCGTTTGAAGATGTGCGCGGAGGAAGCTCAGCACAACCGATCCGACGTGTGCCGGCTTGGGACCAAGTGTCAGAGCGGCGGCGGAGGCTCGGCGCGGGGTCGGCTATCCGGTCGCCAGTGCGCGGGCGTAGAAGATCAGGAGATAGGCTGCGAGCATCGCCGTCGCGACAAATGCCATGGTCCCTGTCGCCCATGTCCGGCCGAGGATGCCGTCGGGGTTGTGCGTCCGGCTGATGTTGCGTTCGATTGTGAGCGTCGCAGCTTTGCCCGCGCGGCCAACGCCCCTGACCAGATCGCGCATCATCAAAAGCAGCGTCGAGCCGATGTTGTAGCCGAGCTTTCGGTAGAACCAGTCGGCGTTCAGCAACGTCGCGCGCCGCGGCTTCGGCAGCCAACCCCAGAGCGAGAACACGACGAAGACGAGAGCCGTGAACACGATGAGCTGAAACTGAGTGACGACACTGCTCGGCTTATAGACGTCGTAGGTGATCGGCGCCGGTAGCATGTCGTAGAGCAGCCAGGGCGCCGCGCCAAAGACGATGCACGCGAGCGCAGCCCCGCCCATCGCGATTTTCATATGGCCCGGCGCGTCCTCCGGTTGCAGGTTCCGGTCTTCGCCGAAGAACGCTGCCATTACGAGACGTAGCGCGACGACGAGGAAGACGCCGGCACTCGTGAGCGTCAGGATCACCCAGGTGATCAGCGCGCCGTCCTCGGCGACCGCTGCGGAGAGCAGACCCTTTCCGACGTAGCCGATGAACAACGGCGTCGACATCGCCAGCGCGCCGATGATCGCGAAGCTCGCAGTCCACGGCATCGATTTGGCGAGCCCGCCGAGTTCCGAAACCCGCGCCGTGTTCGTCCGGTACAGCACCACGCCGATGCTCATGAACAGCAGGGCCTTGTAGAGCACGGAGCCGAACGCCTGAGCGGTCACCGCTGCGATCGCGAAGCCCGATCCGACACCCACGCCGATCACCATGAAGCCAAGCTGGTTGTTCAGCGCGTGGCAGAGCACGCGACGGAGATCATCTTCGAGGATCGCGTAGATGAGCGGATAGATCGTCGCGACAGCCCCGATCACGATCAGGATGTCCGAGCCCGGGAAGCCGCGCGCCAGCGTGTAGATCGCGAGTTTGGTTGTGAACGCCGAGAGCCACACCGTGCCCGAGACGGTGGCTTCCGGATAGGCGTCCGGCAGCCAGGCGTGCAGGAGCGGGAATGCGCACTTGATCCCGACCGCGATCAGAATGAGCCAGGCTGCAAGGCTCGTCTGTTCCATCGTCGCGATATCGATGTCGGCGATCGCACCGAACGTAATGCCGCCGGTCTGGTGGG
>JBCBXS010000407.1:0-2432 GCA_039816475.1 Pseudomonadota bacterium
GCGATCTTTGCTGACCGGCTGAAGTCGCCTGAGGCGCGCGAGGCATTCGCGGCGTTCTTCGAGAAGCGGCCCCCCAGGTTCAAAAGCGGGTGAGGTTTACGTCTCTGTCCGGGGCCGCGATCAGCGCTGTGCCTGACAAGGCTTACCCACACAGCTCCGCCAGCGCCTTGTTGGTGCCGCAAACGGGACTTCGTTGAGCAGATGCTCCGGCCCCGACAAACCCTGCGCTCACGCCAGGCAGCGAGGTGGACTGCGACGGTCACATCGACGGTCGCGGCGCTCCTCATCTTGGTCACACATGCCGCGCCGACCGCGGACGCTGGCTTCCTTTCGCGTCTTGCCAGGGAAGCAAGCGAGACCGCCGGCAAGGTCGGCCGCAAGGCCGATGCCGATATCGACACCGCCGGCCGCTACATCGCCGACCTGCCCGAGAGCCGCGACATCGACATGATCGCCGCTGCACCGGCAGAAGGCGGGCACTGGCGTCTGGTCAATCGCCAGGGCGAGAAGATCACCGTCTCGACGCCCGAAGAGATGACACGTGCAATCCGGGTCCTTGCACCGGCGGCGCTTGCGACCGAAGGCAGCCTCGGCATCGTGCTCACGAGCAACGCGGTGTTCACAGCCGGCCGCTTTCTCGACAAGCTGCCAGCGACCGCGAAGCTTCGCGTCATCGTCGACAAAAACTCGGTGCCACTGGAGCCCGGTAAAACCGCCAGCGGCGCGACAGCGCTCTTCGCCGAAGTCCGCCCTAACGTCCGACTGCAAATGACATCGCCGGCGGCGTTCCGCGAAGCGACGCACTTCATCGGCCGGAAGCTGAACCGCGACCGCATTCGCATCCTCGCCGTGACCGACGCCAACACGTTGAACGTCAAGAGTGTCGTCAAACGTCGCGACGGTGCCGATGGCGTGGCAGTCGATCAGGTCTCCGCCAGCCGCATCGCGGAAAGCATGGATCGCCTGCGCGGGCAGACGGCCGTAATGACAGGCCGCGTGGATGGCGCAAACCTCATCTACCGGACGCCCGGCGGCCGCGAGAAGTCGCTCGATCTCGCAGCGGTGCGTAAGGCAGCAGCCGACAACGACGTCGCGCTGATTGTGCTGAACTCGGCGACGCCAAGACAGCCGGGCGCACGCAACTGGCTTTGGCAGCGCACCACCATCGACGGCCTCGAAGCAGCGCTGGCGAAAGACACCTTCGGCGATTTCGTCAGCGCGCTCGCCAGCACCGACAGCAAGCTCGCGGTTGCGGTGGCGGAGACCCCGTCGGGTCGCGTTCACCTGACCGCGCAGCCCATGTCGGGCGATCAGGTCGCAACGGGTGACGGGTTCTGGTCGACGTTCGGGTCGGAGGTTCTCTCCGAGACCGCGGGGCAGGTGCTGACGACGGGCATCGAAATCTACGGCCCCGACCGCGAACGCGCGAAGGAGCTGGGCGCGCGCATCATCCCCGGCATCCCGAGCCTCATTCAGTTCGGCTATCTCGGACTGGTCGTGCTCGGGCTTTACGGCTGGGGCTTCGCGCGCAGTTGGTGGTTCCGGCTCTGGCCGCAGGAAGAGCGCGGCGCATACGGCTTTGCGATTGGCTATCACCTCGCCCGCTTCGTCCGCCTGGCTCTGTATCTGACGATCTTCACGCCACTCGTCGGCTTGCCCGCCGCGGTCTGCACGGGCGCCGTCAGCGTGTTCAATATCGTCATGATGCCGTTCAACGTCCTCGCGTGGATCGGACGCAAGGTGATGGGCCGTCCCGCCTGAGCAACGGTCGCGTGCAGCGCTGGCACCCGTGCATCACCGCATGCTAGATCGGGACGGCACCACCCGGAACGCACGCGCACGGCATGACCAGTCTCCTTCTTACCCATCCGATCTTTGTCGAACACGACACCGGGCCCGGCCATCCCGAGCGGCCCGAACGCATGCGGGCGATTGACAAAGCCTTGGCCACCGATGCCTTCAGCGCCCTCAATCGCGAGGACGCCCCCCTCCGCGACGACGCGGAAGCTGCGATCATCCGCGTCCACCCGGAGGCTTATCTCGAAGCGATCAAGGATCAGCGCCCTGCCCCCGGCGACATGGATGTGCGGCTCGACCCAGACACGGTGTTGTCGTCAGGCTCATGGGAACCGGCCTTGCGCGCACTCGGTGCCGGTCTCCGAGCTGTCGATGTCGTCCTCGACGGCGGCGAGACGACGAACGCGTTCTGCCAGATCCGCCCTTGCGGCCACCACGCCGAGACCGCGAAGGCGATGGGCTTCTGCCTGTTCAACAACATCGCGATCGCAGCCCGTTATGCGCAGGCCGCCCACGGCGTGGAACGCGTCGCAATCGTCGACTTCGACGTCCACCACGGGAACGGCACGCAGGACATTTTCTGGTCCGACGACAGCGTGTTCTTTGCCTCAACGCATCAGATGCCGCTCTATCCG
>JBCBXS010000408.1:0-2427 GCA_039816475.1 Pseudomonadota bacterium
GCGGCTGAGGCCGTCACTGCGCTTCGGCGACTGTCCCCGAACCTTCGAATCTTTGCTGCCGGGCGGCTGCAGATTTGGCGGAGTGGCGAAGCAGGCCCTCGTCGCGGCGACGATGCCTCCAACTGCTCTAGAGCGAATTCAGGAAGGCGATGAGGGATGCGCGATCTGCGGGGCTCAGATCGCGAAACGTCTCGCGCGCGGCCTCCGCTTCACCACCGTGCCAGAGGATTGCCTCGGTCAGATTTCTGGCCCGGCCATCGTGCAGGAACTGTGTGTGTCCGCTCACGGTCTGCGTGAGGCCGATGCCCCAGAGCGGCGGCGTGCGCCATTCGCGGCCGTTCGCGCGGCCCTCGGGGCGCCGGTCCGCGAGCCCTTCGCCCATGTCATGCAGAAGCAGGTCGGTGTAGGGCCAGATCTTCTGGTTTGCGAGGTACGGATCGGGGGTGTCAGCCCCAGTCGTCCAGCTCGGTGTGTGGCAGGACGCGCACCCGATCTCGCGAAAGACTTTGCGGCCGGCGACGACGTCAGCGGCGTCGAAGCGTCTGCGGCGCGGAACAGCAAGGTTGCGCGAGTAGAACGCCGTGAGCTTCATCAACGGCCATTTGAACTCGTGGCCCGGCGCCGTCGCAGGCCCGCCGGGCGGTGCGTTCCGACAGGTCGTCTGCGCGGCCGTGCAGTCGCCAAACGGCTGCGCCGCGAGCTTGGAGCCAAGACCCATGTCGCCGAACGCGGCATCGACGGTTTGGTCGAGGATTGTCGGTTGCCCAGCCTTCCAGCCGAAGCGGCCGAGCATGACGCGTTGCTCGGTCCGAGACCAGGTTCGCTGCGCGCGACCGGAGATGCCGTCGCCGTCGCGGTCATCCGGATCGGCGCCCGCTTCGATGTCGGCTGCGGGGATTGCATCGAGAAGTCCGAGCCCGATCATCGGCTGTGCAACACGCGGCGACATCATCGTCTTGGGATGCATCGGGCCGTAGCCGAGATCGGTTATGCGATAGGTCGGTTTGCGAAGTGAGACGCTCTCGCCCCCGCGCAGCGTGACGGTCAGCGTCTCGTAGGTGATCTCGAAACGCCCTTCGCCGCGATGGCCTTTGATGGCGAGGTCTTGCAATTGCGTGCCGTAGGTCGGCTCGGCGATGACGCCCACTCGCCCGGACGAAAGCGCCTTGTGGTCCGCGTCGGTCTGCGGCGGGATGGACAGCCGCATCAGCATCGAGACCGCGTTGTCCTCAGGCCAATTCGCGGTTGGCGGATGGCCGCGGCCATCTTTCAAGTGGCAACGCTGGCAGGCGCGGGCGTTGTAAAGCGGCCCAAGTCCGTCTGACGATTTCGTCGACGCCGGCGAGGAGACCCAGAGCTTTCGAAAAAGCGCGTTGCCGATCTTGAAGTCGAGTTCGCGTGCAAACCCCATGTTGCCGGATGCGTGAGAGAAAGCGTTCGTGTTGTCGGTCGAGCCGCGCGAGGTGGCAGCTCCGCCCGGAAACGCTTCCGACGGATCGGGTGCGTCTGCCGCCGACGCGCGAACCGCGCTCTCACCGGCGGCTTGGACAACGGAAAGCGCGCCACCGACCAGGCCGGCCGAAGTCATTGCCGCGGCAATCGCTGCGACGGGCAACTTCGAACTCGGCGAGCGATGGCGCGCTCCGATCATTGAAGGACCTTCGACGGGTCGTCGAGGCTGTCAGAGCCTTCGAACTGGATCGCTTTCAGATCGAGCGCAGAGATCGCGCGCTCAAACTCGCGGGCCAGCGCGACCGAGGCGTTCAGCGCGGTTTCGACAACGCGGTTCCCCTCCTCGTTGCCCTCGGCGATCATCTGGTCGTAGGCCTCGACAGTCTCTGCGCGCGTCTTCATGGCACCAAACGCCGTCATCGCGGCTTCGATCGCCTTCCGGACGCGGGTGTCGATCTCAGGCGCGCGCGCGCGAACCAGATCTGAGACGCTGGCGCCCGAGACGTCCTGCCCACCAACCTTCGTGTAGCGCCCGAGGTAGACGTTCCGGATACCGGCGACGTTGTAGTAGTGCGAGTTGTGCGTGTTGTCGGCGAAGCAATCGTGCTCCTCTTCCGGATCGTTGAGCAGCAGCCCGAGCTTCATCCGCTCGCCGGCGAGTTCCCCGTAGGAAAGCGACCCAAGGCCCGTGAAGATTGCAGTAAGGCCGGCCGCTGGATCGCCGTTCGTCAGGTTCGTCCGCGCCTTGCCGCCGTCTGCCCACTGCTTCGTGATCCATTCCAGATCGTCGATGAGCAGATCGGTGACGGTTGCAAGGAAAGCCGCGCGTCGATCGCAGTTGCCGTTCGTGCATTTGGATTGATCGAAGTCGGTCGCGGGACGCTTGCCGGCGCCTGCCGATGTCCCGTTGAGGTCCTGACCCCAAAGCAGGAACTCGATCGCGTGATAGCCGGTCGCGACGTTGGCTTCGACGCC
>JBCBXS010000409.1:0-2428 GCA_039816475.1 Pseudomonadota bacterium
CACCCGCTGCTTTGCATCGACGTCTTCGGCAATCGCATCGATCCGCGCCTGGATCGCATCGAGCCTGCGGTGCGTCGAGAGCTCCAGGTCGCGGTGGCGCTCTTCAAGCATCTCCATCCTCGTTTCGATCTGGCGCTGATAGTCGCCGACGAGAATTTCGCGCACCTGTCGCAACTTCTCCTCCGAGCGTTCCTCGGTGCCGAGACGCAGATTATCGACCGTCGGGATATTCATCTGGGGCCTCTCAAAACGCGAACTTGTCCCAAGGTGATACCACTGCAGACCTTACCACTTCCTGCCGGATCGTACACAGCGGCCATCCACTCCTGCGGAGGGTTTGGGCCTGCGATGCTTCGCAAGTGTCAGGCACTCAGGACGTCAACAGCGCGGCATGCGCGTCGCGGAGCACGTTCTTCTGGACCTTACCCATCGCATTTCTCGGCAATTCGTCGGCAATCAAAATACGCTTTGGCAGCTTGAATTTCGCAAGCCGCCCCTGCAGCCGGGACAAAATCGCTTCCTCCGAAAGCGTGGCCTCGCCCGGCGCGAGCGTGACGACGGCGACGACGCCCTCGCCAAAGTCCGCATGCGGCACTCCGATCACGGCCGATTCCGAAATGCCGGCGAGGTCATTGAGCTCGGTCTCGATCTCTTTCGGGTAAACGTTGTAACCGCCAGAGATAATGAGGTCCTTCGCGCGCCCGACAATCGTGATGCGCCCGTCCTCTTCCGCCGTCGCGAGATCGCCGGAGATGAAGTAGCCGTCTTCGCGGAAGTCCTCGGCGGTCTTCTCCGGGTTGCGCCAGTATCCTGCAAAGACGTTCGGGCCTTTCACCTCCAGCACGCCGACGTCGCCGACGCCTTGTTCGGTACCGCCCTCATCGGCGATGCGGACGCTAACGCAATCGAGCGCATAGCCGACGGTGCCTGCGCGCCGCTCACCCTTGTAGGGGTTCGATGTGATCATGCCGGCTTCAGTCATGCCGTAGCGTTCGAGAATGCGATGGCCCGTGCGATCGGCAAACGCGTCGTGCGTCTCAGCGAGCAGCGGGGCCGAACCCGAAACGAACAGGCGCATCGATGCCGCCGCGTCCTTCGTGAAGCGGTCAGTCGCAAGCAGGCGCGTATAGAACGTTGGCACGCCCATCATTGCGGTGGCCTGCGGCATCAGATCGACGACCTGTTCGGCATCGAACCGCGGCAGCCAAATCATCGACGCGCCCGCCAGCAGCGAGACGTTTGAGGCAACGAACAGCCCGTGCACATGGAAAATCGGTAGCGCGTGCAGCAGGCGATCGTCCGCCGTGAAGCGCCACAGCTCAACGAGCGTCCGCGCGTTTGACGCGAGGTTCTCGTGCGTGATCATCGCGCCCTTCGAGCGGCCCGTTGTCCCGGACGTGTAGAGCAAGGCTGCCAGATCCGACGCTGCGCGCGGCACGGTCTCGAACGCGTCCGACTGGTCGGCTGCGAGATCGGCGAGGTCGCCGTCTCCGTTGGCATCCAGCATGCGCACCGCGCCGACGGCGTTCTGACGGGCAAGCGGCATCAACGCATCGGCGGCTTTGGGGTCGATCACGAGCAACGATGGCTCGGCGTCACCCATGAAGTAATCGAGTTCGGCCGGCGTGTAGGCGGTGTTCAACGGATTGTAGACGGCGCCGGCCTTCAGCGTTGCAATATAGAGCGCAAGATTGCTCACGGACTTTGCGACCTGCACCATCACCCGGTCGCCGGGGCCAACACCGCTGGCCGCCAGCGCGTGAGCATAGCGGTTGGCCATCGCGTTGAGCTGCGCATAAGTCATCGACGCGCCGGTCTCATCTATCAAAGCAGGACGGTCGGCAAACGCCGCAAACGCAGTGTCGAGCTCGGCGCTCAGCACATCAGGTGTGGCCTCAGTCGTCATCTGTCGGTCCGGTCGTCGTTGGGGCGGCGCTCGCGCGGATCGCTGGGCTTTGCGGCAGAGCGCGGCCGTGCGGTGCGGTGCGGCAGCAGAGCCGCACGTTTGTAGTCAGCACCAGGCGCGCAGTCGAGAGACTTCCAGCCCATGGACACCCGCGATAGTCATCGGGCGGTTTGAACAACCGTTCGGTGCGTTTCGGTATGCATCTCGCGACGTGGCGATTGCTGACCACGGTCTTTGCCGTGAGCTGGGCGTTGGCCGCAGCGCTCGCGATCGACCACGCCGCGCGGACCTCGTTTCTGCTGTGGCTCGAGCACTGGTCCGGCGACCTCCGCACCGCTTACTTCGCCGACCGCCTCCCCTCGCAGCATCCGGGCGTGGCCGTCATCGGGATCACCGACGAGACGCTGGCCGCCTTCCCCTATCGGCTGCCGGTTGATCGGGGCTATCTCGCCCGGCTTGTCACCACCCTTGCGGACATGAAGCCGCGCGCGATCGGCATTGACCTGCTCGCGCTCCGTGCCA
>JBCBXS010000040.1:0-13080 GCA_039816475.1 Pseudomonadota bacterium
GTTTCTGGTCAAAGACAATGTGGTGCGCACGCCCGTGCCGAACGGGTGCTTCCTCGCGGGCATCACGCGGGCACGCACGATCACGCTGCTGCGCGATCTCGGCTACACCGTTGAAGAGACCCGCTTGACCGTCGATGATTTTAAACACGCCGACGAAGTGTTCTCGACGGGCAACCACTCGAAGCTTGTTCCAGTGACGGGCGTCGAGGACGCGACCTTCCAGCCGGGACCGGTGATTGCGAAAGCAAAAGAAGCGTACTGGGATTGGGCAAAGGCTGCCTGAGCCAGGCCGCGCTTTGCGCGGGCGGGCGAACATGGCTGAGACAACGTGAACGACAAGGCGCAGCGCGTTCTAAGACTGCGCCACGGAGGAAAGAGCATCATGGCGACATACAGGCTTCATTGCTTCGCCCAGTCGGGAAACGCCTACAAGATCGCGCTGTATCTGAACTGCGCCGGGCTCGATTGGGAGCCGGTGTTCGTCGACTTTATGAACGGCGCGACGCGGGATCTTGCCTGGCGCGCGATGAACAATCCCATGGGCGAAGTCCCGGTCCTGGAAGTCGACGGGCGCAGGCTCACGCAATCCGGGGCGATCTTGACGTACCTCGCCGAGGAAACTGGCAAGTTCGCGCCGGAGAAGCCCGAGGACAAATACGAAGCGCTGCGCTGGGTGCTGTTCGACAACCACAAATTCTCGAGCTACTTCGCGACCCATCGCTTCCTGAACGCGTTCCCGCCGACCGCACCCGACCCGGCAGTCATGGCGTTCCTAAATTCGCGAGCCGTCGCCGCGTTCAAGGTCGTCGATAAGCATCTCGACGACAAACACTTCATGCTTGGCGAGAACCCGTCGATCGCGGACTTCTCGCTCGCCGGGTACATGTTCTATCCGACCGAGGAGACGGGCATCGACGTGAAGGCCGAATTCCCGTGCGTGGGCGCCTGGATCGACCGGATGTCCAAACTTCCAGGCTGGAAAGATCCCTACGACCTGATGCCGGGTGAGCGTATTCCACCGCAGGACCGGTCGAGCTAAGCGGCAGGCCGGTTGATGGCGCTCGTTACGCGGCTGACGAAACGGCTCGGCCTTCAGCATCCGATCATCCTCGCACCGATGGCGAAGGCGGCCGGTGGTGCGCTAGCGGCCGCGGTGACCAACGGCGGCGGGCTCGGATTGGTCGCCGGCGCCTATTGCGATCACGGCTGGCTTCGCAACGAACTTCGCAACGCCGGGAACGCGCGTATCGGCGTCGGCTTCATCACCTGGGCGCTGGAGAAGTCACCCGATCTGCTGACCGAAGTTCTGGCCGCGAAACCGGCGGCGATCTTCATGTCCTTCGGAAACCCGGCTCCGTTCGCCGATGAGATCAAAGCGGCAGGTGCCGTCCTAATCGCGCAAGCCCAGGCGATGTCGGATGTCCGCGATGCGGTTGCGGCCGGCGCTGACGTCATTGTCGCGCAAGGCGGCGAGGCCGGCGGTCATGGCGAGAACCGTGCGACCATGACGTTCGTGCCGGAGACAATCGACTTTGTCCGCCGCGAAGCCCCCGACACGCTCGTTCTTGCCGCAGGTGGCATAGCCGATGGGCGCGGTCTCGCCGCCGCATTGGCCCTCGGTGCCGACGGCGCGGTCGTCGGCTCCCGCTTCTGGGCGAGCCGCGAGTCGCTTGCCCATGACAACATGATCGACGCGGGTATCGCAGCCGACGGCGACGCGACGCTGCGATCGAGCGTGATGGACATCGCCCGGCGCCTGGACTGGCCAAAACGGTTTACCGCGCGCGTGCTCAGGAATGCGTTCACCGATCAATGGCACGGACGCGAAGACGCTTTGATTGCTGCGAGCGACCGTGAAGCTGCGCGCTGGTCCAAAGCCTGGGACGCAGGTGATGTGACGGTCGCCAACACGTTCGTCGGTGAAGCCGCCGGCCTCATCCACGATCGCCCGCCGGCCGCTGAGCTCCTGGCGCGGATGGTCGGGCAAGCCGAGCAGGTCCTCGCCAATCGCGCCGCATTGATCGCGCCTGCCCAACCGGCGTAACTTCTGCCTAACGCCAACGGTTAAACCACCGTCCGACCAGATGAATTCCGACCGATGAGGAGCCTGCGCATGCACTTCGCGCTCAACGAAGAGCAGACCGCGATACAGGATATGGCGCTCGAGTTCGCACGCGAACGCCTCGCGCCACACGCGGAAGCCTGGGATCAGGAGAGCCATTTCCCGGTCGATGTGCTTCGCGAGACCGCGCCGCTCGGCATGGCTGCCATCTACGCCGACACCGAGCATGGCGGTTCCGGCCTCAGCCGTCTCGACGGCGCGCTGATTTTCGAGGCGCTTGCTTACGGCTGCCCGACGGTCTCCGCCTATCTCTCAATCCACAACATGGTTGCGTGGATGGTCTCGAAGTTCGGTGACGACACGCAGCGCGCGGAGTGGATGCCAAAGCTCGTCTCGATGGAGTGGCTGTCGAGCTATTGCCTGACGGAGCCGTCCTGCGGCTCCGATGCGGCGGCGTTGAAATCGACGGCTGTCCGCGACGGCGACGCATACGTCCTCAACGGCACAAAGCAGTTCATTTCCGGCGCCGGTGCCACGGACTTCTATTTTGTGTTCGCACGTACAAGCGACGATGGCGCCAAGGGCGTCAGCGCGTTTGCCATCATGAAAGACACGCCGGGGCTGTCGTTCGGCGCAAACGAAAAGAAGATGGGCTGGAACGCGCAGCCGACGCGTCAGGTCATCATGGACAATGTGCGCGTCCCCGCATCTCACCGGATCGGCGCAGAGGGCGAAGGTTTCAAGTTCGCCATGCGCGGTCTCGATGGCGGGCGCATCAATATCGCAGCCTGCTCAAGCGGTGCTGCCTGGGCCGCGCTCGACAAGTCGAAGAGTTATGTCTTCGAGCGCTCGGCCTTCGGCTCGAAGATCGCCGACTTCCAGGCGATGCAGTTCAAGATTGCCGACATGGCAACCGAACTCGAAGCCGCACGCCTGATGCTGTATCGCGCGGCCGATGCGCTCGACCGGTCTGATCCGCAGGCGACGATGTATTCAGCGATGGCCAAGCGGCTTGCGACGGATCTCGGATCAAAGATCGCCGACACCGCGCTGCAGATCCACGGCGGCTACGGCTATCTGAAGGACTACGGCGTCGAAAAGATCGTGCGCGATCTTCGCGTCCATCAGATCCTCGAAGGGACGAACGAAATCATGCGTGTGGTCATCTCGCGCCATCAATTGGGCGGCAATCGTGGCTGAGCCGGCGAACGACGAACCGATGACGCTGATCCGCGTCGAGGGCCGCGCCGGCCGCATCACGCTGAACCGGCCGCGCCAGATCAATGCGCTTGCCTACGAACAAGTGGCGCCGATCCATGATGCGCTGACGGCTTGGGCTGATGACCCTGACGTCAAGCTGGTGATCCTGGATGGTGCGGGTGACCGTGGGCTCTGCGCCGGCGGAGACGTCCTGCATCTCTATCATGCGCGAGACACGGAGCCGGAACTCGCCGAACGATTTTGGCGCGATGAGTATGCGTTGAACTCAGCGATCCACCGCTACCCGAAACCGTTTGTTGCGATCATGGACGGGATCGTGATGGGCGGTGGCATTGGGCTGTCCGGCCACGCTTCGCACCGCGTCGTGACCGAGCGTTCGAAGCTTGCGATGCCTGAGACGACGATCGGCCTGATCCCGGATGTCGGCGGCACTTGGCTGCTGGCGCACGCTCCCGGCGAGATGGGTCTCTATCTCGGTCTGCTCGGTGAGCGGATGGGAGCCGCCGATGCGATCTACGCGGGCTTTGCCGACACGCACGTCCCGTCCGAGGAGCTGCCCGGCCTCATCGCTGAACTGACGTCCCCCGATGGCGACCCGGCAGGCACAGCCATCGCCGAAGTCGCAACCGCGCCGCCAGAAGCGCTTCACGCGCTACGTCAGGACGCGATCGATCGCATGTTCGGTCATGCTGATCTGGCGTCCGTCATCACAGCATTGTCCGCGCCCGACGCGCCGGATTGGGCCGGTTGGGCGCTTGAGACGATCGAGGCGAAGTCACCGCTCGCGATGCAACTCACGTTTGAATCCATTCGAAATGCGGGGGCGCAGCCGTCGCTTGAAGACGCGCTCGCCGTTGAGTATCGCCTCGCCAACCGGCTCTACCAGCACGGCGAGTTCGTCGAAGGCATTCGCGCGTTGCTCGTCGACAAGGACAAATCGCCGAAGTGGGCGCACGGCTCTGCCGCCGATGTCCCGGCCGACATGGTTGCGCAGTGGATGGCGCCCGGCCCCGACGTCAGCGAGCTTGGCCTGAAACCGCCAGCGAACGTAGACCGACGCGTCGCGGGAACAGACGCGTGAGCGACGGGGCACAAACGCAGCAGATGCAACATCAGGCGCGGCAGCGTCCCGGCCCGCTTAATGGCATGACGGTGCTTGATCTCTCGCACGTCATGGCGGGGCCGGTCTGCGGGCTGATGCTCGCCGACATGGGCGCTGACGTCATCAAGGTCGAGCGTCTCGGCAGTGGCGATGACACCCGCCGGATGCGACCGCCGGAGGTCAACGGTGAGTCCGGCGCGTTCATGATGATGAACCGCAACAAGCGGGGGATCGCGTTTGATCTGAAGTCAGAGGCGGGTCAGGCGGCGTTCAAACGGATGGTCATGCGCTCCGATGCGCTCATTGAGAACTACCGCCACGACACCATGCAGCGGCTGGGCCTCGGCTACGACGTGCTCCGCGATCTGAACCCGGGCCTGATCTACTGTGAAATCTCAGGCTTCGGACGCACCGGACCGTTCGCGTCGCAGGGCGGGTTCGATCTCGTCGCACAGGGCATGTCGGGCCTGATGGCGATCACCGGTGAGGGGCCCGGCCGGCCCCCGGTCAAGGTCGGCCCGCCGGTCACCGACATCACGGCGGGCATTCTCGGCGCGATGGGTGTGGCAGCCGCCTACGCGCACAAGCTGCAGACCGGCGAGGGCCAGCGCGTCGACACTTCGTTATTCGAAGCCGGCATCACGCACACCTACTGGCAGTCTGCGATCTGTTTCGCGAGCGGCGTGTCGCCCGGACCGCTCGGCTCAGCCCACCCGATTTCGGCGCCCTATCAGGCGTTCGAGACATCGGACGGCTGGCTGACGCTTGGTGCCTCGAACCAGAGCACGTGGGAGAAGTTCCTGACGGTGATCGGCGACGAGAGCCTCGCGGCTGATCCGCGGTTTGCGACGAACGCCGACCGTATGGCGAACTTAGCCGCACTGGTCGAAATCCTGAACGACCTGATGCGTCAGCGCCCGACGGAGGATTGGCTCACGGCGCTTGAGGCGGCCGGCGTCCCGGCGGGGCCGGTTCTGTCGATCGCGGACATGCACCGTCATCCGCAAACCGTCGCGCGTGAAATGGTGCCGACGGTCACACACCCGGTCGCGGGCGATGTCCAGACGATCGGGCTGCCGGTGAAATTTTCGGCGACGCCTGGCGCCGTCACCGATCCGGCACCGGCGCTCGGCCAGCACACTGATGACGTGCTCGAAGAGTTCGGGTTTACGACAGCTGAGATCAGCGCCTTGCGCGAGGCCGGCGCCATCGGCTAACGCCAGCGCGAGTTCTTAAGCCACTTTGCAACGACTTAATCCCCACCGTCACCATTGCCATTGACCGCGCCGGTCGCCGGCAGCGCGTCTTCGGCCTTCAACCCCACAAAGCGAATCACGCAAACGATATCGCGCGCGTCTTCCGCGCTGCGAGAATGACCGGAGATCGAATGTCGGACAGGATTGCCAAAGGCGGCTTGCGGATTGCGCCGGAACTGCATGCGTTCATTGAGGACGAGGTCCTTGCCGGCACGGGCTTGGCGCCATCTGAGTTCTGGTCCGGCTTCGATCGCGCGCTGGCCAAGCTGGCGCCGCGGAACCGCGCATTGCTCGCCGAGCGGGACCGGCTGCAGGAAGCGATTGATACATGGCATCGCGAGCACCCGAGCCGTCCGATCGATCAGGCGGCCTACCGCGCGTTCCTGACAGAGATTGGCTATCTGGTGTCGGATGTCGGCGACGTGGAAGTGACGACTGAGAACGTCGACCAAGAGATCACGACCGTCGCCGGGCCGCAGCTCGTCGTCCCGATCATGAACGCGCGTTATGCGCTGAACGCGGCGAACGCGCGGTGGGGCTCGCTCTACGACGCGCTCTACGGGACGGACGCGATCCCCGACGACGATGGGGCGGAGCGCGGCACTGGCTATAACCCGAAGCGCGGCGAGAAAGTCATCGCGTGGGCGCGCGACTTTCTCGATCGCAGCGTGCCGCTCGCCGGCGCGTCCTGGTCGGATGTGACCGGCCTCCGGGTCGGCGATGCCGGGCTTGAGGTTGCGGCCGGCGCTAAGGTCGACATCGGTCTCGCGGACACAGACGCATTCGTCGGCTACGAGGGCGATCGCGCCGCGCCGTCGACTGTCGTGCTTGAGAACAACGGGCTGCACATCGAGATCGTCATCGATCCTGCAAGCGAGATCGGTCGCACGGACGGAGCCGGCATCTCCGATGTGCGGCTCGAATCCGCCCTGACGACGATCATGGACCTCGAGGATTCGATTGCGGCGGTGGACACCGCCGACAAGGTCGCCGCCTACCGCAACTGGCTCGGCCTCATGAAGGGCGACCTCGTCGAAACCGTCGAGAAGGGCGGCACAACGTTCAAGCGAAAGCTCAATCCGGATCGGACCATTGCAGGGCCCGACGGCGCGGGGGTGCCTCTGCGAACGCGATCGCTGATGTTGATCCGGAACACGGGTCATCTGATGCTCGATGAAAGCGTGCTCGACCATGCCGGGCATCCGGTGCCTGAGGGCTTGCTCGATGCCTTTGTGACGTCGGCCATCGGGCTGCACGACATCAAGGGGACGGGCCCCTACCGGAATGCGCGGCACGGCGCGATTTACATCGTCAAGCCGAAGATGCACGGGCCGGATGAGGTCGCGTTCGCGTGCGAGACGTTCGCCGCCGTCGAGGACGTGCTCGGTCTCCCCGCGCGGACGATCAAGATCGGAATCATGGACGAGGAGCGCCGCACGAGCGCGAACCTCAAGGCCTGCATTGCGGCGGCGAAAGACCGGGTGTTCTTCATCAACACCGGTTTCCTTGATCGCACCGGCGATGAGATCCACACGTCGATGGAAGCCGGCGCGATGGTCCGCAAAGCCGACATGAAACAAACGGCGTGGATCAACGCTTACGAGGACTGGAACGTCGACGTCGGCCTCGCGTGCGGGCTGCCGGGGCATGCTCAGATCGGCAAAGGCATGTGGGCGATGCCGGATCGGATGGCGGACATGCTGCGCGAGAAGATCGGGCATCCGAAGGCCGGAGCGAACACGGCCTGGGTGCCGTCGCCGACCGCTGCGACCCTGCACGCGACACACTATCATCAAGTCGATGTGCGGGCGCGGCAGCGGGAGCTTGCCGGCACCGCGCGCGCGACGCTCAATGATTTGCTGACAATTCCGCTCGCCGATCGCCCGAATTGGAGCGACGAAGAACTGCAGGCCGAACTCGACAACAACGCGCAGGGCATCCTCGGCTATGTGGTCCGCTGGATCGATCAGGGCGTCGGCTGCTCGAAGGTGCCGGACATCAACGACGTTGGCCTGATGGAAGACCGCGCGACGCTTCGGATCTCAAGCCAGCACATGGCGAACTGGCTGCACCATGGCGTTGTGAAAGAAGCGCAGGTCCGTGAGACGCTGGAGCGCATGGCGAAAGTCGTCGACGAGCAGAACGCGGGCGATCCGAACTACACGCCGATGTCCCGCGACTTCGAGACCTCGGTCGCGTTCAAGGCCGCGCTTGATCTCGTGCTAAAGGGGCGCGAGCAACCGAGTGGTTATACCGAGCCTGTGCTGCATGCCCGGCGGCTTCAGAAAAAGGCGGCTGAGGGTTAGACGGCCTCAGCGCTGGCGGCGGGTAGGTTCAGATCACGAGACCGTCGCGTAAGGGGGCGCCATGCACGTTGCGTTCGTCGCGCCGCCACTGGCCGGACATCTCAACCCGACGCTTGCCCTTGCAGCCGAACTCATTTCGCGCGGCTGCGAAGCGACCTACTTCGGCTATAGCGATACCGCATCGAAGGTCGCAGCTGCCGGCGTCGGCTTTGCCGATCTTGGGCCGGCGCCGGCTGGCTTTTCGCTCGCCGAACGTCAGGCGATGCTCTCCGGCGCGGGATCGCCGCTGACCATGCGCCGTATCATCGCGATGATGGCCGCCGATACGCGGGCGCTGCTTGACCGGCTGCCCGACGCCTTCCGCGAACACGCGGTTGCAGCGGTCGTTTCAGACCAGTTGGAGCCCGCGGGTGCGTTGGTCGCGCAGCATATCCGCGTGCCTTACGCTTCGCTCGCCAATGCGCTGTTGATCAATCGCGATCCGATTGCGCCGCCGTACTTCACCGGCTGGCCGCCGCGATCATCAAAGCTTGCGCGGCAAATGATCCAGGGCGCTGAGCAGACCTATGATTGGATCACCTCGGCCCATGGACGGGCGATCGAAGACGCGGTGACCCGGTTGGGGCTGACGCCGCAGAAGACTGCCAGCGATTGCCTCTCGGACCGGCTCGATCTCATCCAGATCCCCGAAGCGTTCGATCTGCCGCGCGAGGCGCCGGCGCCGCAGCTCGCCTACGTCGGGCCGATCCGTCCGGCGGCTGCTGAGCGCGGCGAAGAACGCGCTGATCCGAAAATTGTTGCCGATATCGTTGATGGCCGTTCGCCGGACCGCCCGCTCGTGTTCGCGTCGTTCGGGACACTGTTTGGCGATCGCTTTCGGTCGTTCCGAACGCTGGCTGAAGCGGCGAAACGCAGCGGGCTTGATATTGTGATTGCCGATGGCGGTCGCCTGTCGGAGCAGCAGCGTGGGCGATTGCGCGAGTTGGGTGCGCACGTCGAAAGCTTCGTGCCGCAACGCGCGATCCTCGGGCATGCCGCTGTCTGCGTCACGCACGGCGGTATGAACACCACGATGGATGCGATGACGGCTGAAGTGCCGGTGATGGCGCTGCCTGTCGCGTTCGATCAGATGGCGAACGGCGCGCGCATCCGACACGCGGGCGTCGGCGTTGTCCGTTCGCACATGACGTTGACGGTCGCGCAGGCGTGCCGCGATCTCCAAGCTCTGATCAACGACGCCGAGAAGAAACGTGCGGTTTCCAGGATGGCCCATGCAATCGCGGAGAGCGGTGGGCGCGCGCAGGCCGCAGACCTCGTTATGAGGCGTCTTGCGGACTGACCTTCGTCGCAGCGCCAGTTTTTCGCGACACCCGCCGTTCATGGAGTTCTTCGCGCAGCTTGCTGACCGGGGGCGCGTAGAGAAAGCCGTACGAGACCGACTGTCCCGGCTTGCGCGCGGCGTGATGCAGATGATGCGCGTCAATCAGGCGCTTCAGATATCCGCGCTTCGGCTGCCAGCGCACCGGCAGGCGTTGATGCGTCAGGACCTCGTGCACGACGACGTAGAAGAAGCCGTATACGCAGACGCCGATCCCGACCCAGAACAGCCAATGCCACGACGGCCCGATCTGCCCTGCGAACAGCATGACGATCGCAAGACCCGCGAAGATCAGCGAGAAGGCGTCGTTCAGCTCGAACGTGTCGTCGTGATGTTCGTGATGCGATTTGTGCCAGCGCCATCCCCACGAGTGCATCACATGGCGATGGATGAACCAGGCGAGCGCTTCTGTGGCCACGCAACTGACGGCGATGATGCAGAAGATGAGAAGCCAGGACATGGCAGGTTCCAACACTGAATATGGGTGCGTGAGAGTAACGACCCGCAAACCGACGTGTTCCAAGCCAACCAGTTTTGTCTGGTTAAGGCGTAGCGACGTTGCTGGTGATGTTACGCGAGCTTCCGGCCGGCCGATTGCTTGCGGGGAACAAGAAGCGGTGCGGCGTCGTTGCGCGGGCAGTCGAAGGACAACCTGCGAGCGAGATCGAAATGGCTGAGACGTACGATAAAGGCACGGAAGTGAAGTGGAGCTGGGGCAACGGCGAGGGCACCGGCGAAGTGAAAGAGGTCTTCACCGAGAAGGTGACGCGGACCATCAAGGGCAACGAAGTCACCCGCAACGCGTCGGATGATGACCCGGCCTACCTGATCGAGCAGGAGGATGGCGACGAGGTGCTGAAGTCTGGCAGCGAGCTTGAAAAGGCTTGATCGCGGCCACTCTTGCTCGGGGAACCTGATCGGCCTGCCGCCCTGCGCCCTCCGCCCGCCGTCCCGCCCAGACGCGCTTCCATGGCGGCGGCGGACAAGGCTTTGACGCTTTCCGTTTAGACCGGCGCTGCCGGCGCGCGGCCTGATACGCAGGCCGGTGCGCAGGACGTTCTGCCGTTGCCGGCCGGTGACAACGCAAAGCAGGCGGTCGCGGAGATGACGAACGACGCGGCGGAGGTGGGCCAGGGCCTCGACAACTCTGAGACGCACGCGGTGCCGGGCGACGTTCAAGGCGCCACCCGACGTCCGAAACGACGCGGGCGTGAGGCGCGCAAAGCCGAGCGGCAGCACGCAGCCAGCACGGCACCCGCCTACATCACCCGGAAAATTCCGCCGACAAACCTTGTCTCCGAAGAGGCACTTGTCGCCATCGAAGGGAATGCTGAGCGCATCCTCAAAGAGATCGGCATCGAATTTCGCGGGCATCCCCGCGCGCTCGATCTGTTTCGTGATGCCGGCTGCGACGTCGACGGCGATCGTGTCCGGTTCCCAGAGGGCCTCGCACGTAAGCTCTGTGAGACAGCGCCTGCCACCTACGAACAGCGCGCCCGTAACCCGGAACGGTCAGTCCAGATCGGTGGTGATGCGACGGTGTTTGCGCCCGTCTACGGCTCGCCGTTCGTGCACGATCTCGACAGCGGCCGCCGCTACGGCACACGCGCCGACTTCGAGAACTTCGTGAAGCTCGCCTACCTCTCGCCATGGATGTCGCACTCGGGCGGCACGGTCTGCGAGCCGGTCGATGTGCCGGTCAACAAGCGCCATCTCGATATGGTGCGCGCCCATATGGTGCTTTCCGACAAGCCTTTCATGGGCTCGGTGACCGCGCCGCAGAACGCAGCTGACAGCGTTGCCATGGCGCGCCTGCTGTTCGGCGCTCCCGACGGGCCGCTGCCGACGGTGATGACAAGCCTCATCAACGCAAACTCCCCGCTCGTCTGGGACGATACGATGCTCGGCGCAGCGGAGGTTTACGCCGAGGCCAACCAGGCTGCGATCATCACGCCCTTTATTCTGGCCGGCGCCATGAGCCCTGTGACAGTGGCGGCAACGCTCTCGCAGGTGCTTGCTGAAGTCATGTCGGGCATTGCGTTCACGCAGCTCGTCCGGCCGGGCGCGCCGGTGATCTTCGGGACGTTCGTCTCGACCGTTTCGATGCAGTCGGGTGCGCCGACGTTTGGTACGCCTGAGGCCGCGCATGCGATTTACGGAGCTGCCGCGCTTGCTCGCCGCCTCGGAGTTCCGTTCCGCTCAGGCGGCAGCCTTACCGCGTCGAAACTGCCGGATGCACAGTCCGCCTATGAAAGCGCCAGTACGCTTCTGCCCGCGATGCTTGCGGGGACGAATTTCATGCTGCACGCGGCGGGCTGGATGGAGGGCGGCCTCGCGTCGTCGTACGAGAAGTTCGTGATGGACTGCGACCAGCTCGGCGCCATGGCGAAGCTTGCGGGCGGCATCCAGACGGATTCGACGGCGCTGGGCTTCGACGCTTTCTCTGAGATCGGGCCCGGCGGACACTTCCTCGGCTGCGGTCACACGCAGGCCAACTTCGAAACGGCCTTCCATCGCTTCGATCTGCACGACAGCAACTCCGTCGAGCAGTGGGAAGCCGAGGGCTGCCGGAGCATGGCGGACCGCGCGAACAGCCGTTGGAAAGAGATGCTCAAGGCCTACGAACCGCCACCGATGGACGATGCAGTCCGAGAGGCAATCGACGACTACGTCGCGCGCCGGAAAGCGGAGATGCCCGATGCCAACTACTGACGATCATCAGCCTGCGCCCGACGATTGGATCGGCCCTCTGGACGTCCGTGGCGGATGTCTCTGCGGTAGCGTCCGGTTCCGCGTTCGTGGGCTGATGCGCCCGCCGCTCGCGTGCCATTGCGAGACGTGCCAGCGGACGAGCGGGCATTTCGTGGCTGCCACGCAGGTGCAGTCGGGCAGCTTCACGCTGGAGGCGGATGACACGCTTGTCTGGTACCGGTCGAGCGCAAACATCGACCGCGGCTTTTGCGGCGCGTGCGGCAGTCAGTTGTTCTACCGCCCGATCGATGGCGAACACGTCAGCATCATGATGGGCGTGATGGACCGGCCCCGCCCGCCGGAGCTGCGCCTGGCGGGCCATATCTTCGTCGCCGAGAAACCGGCGTACTACGAGATCGGCGATGAATGCCGGCAATTTTCGGAGTGGTCCGGCAGCGACCTGGCCGACTGAACTGTTGGTTAGGCGGTGCGCGGATCGCGGCTCTGCGTGTCGGCCGTGCCGCGCAGGGTTTCTGCCAGGCTGAGGGCGACGAACCTCGGCGCCATCACCAGATACCGCCGCCAAAGCCGCCGCGGCTCGGACACCAGTCGGTGTAGCCACTCCAGTCCATGCTCGCGCATCCACAGCGGTGCCCGCTGGACGCGACCGGCGTGGAAGTCGAAGGCGGCGCCAACACCGATGAGCGTCTGCCCGGGCAGCCGCGCGCTCATCTCATGCATCCAGCGTTCCTGTTTCGGACAGCCAAGGCTGACCCAGACGATGTCGGCCTTCGATTGGCGGATGCGATCGAGCGCCGCTTCGGTCTCGTCCGTCGATAACGGTCGGAAGGGCGGGGAGTAACTGCCGCTGATCTGGATGTCGGGGAAGAACCCCTGAAGCCGGACCGCGAGCGTTGCGCCAGTCGTCTCGTCGCCACCGTAGAAGAAGTGCTTCCAGCCGGCTTTTTCGGACGCAGCGCAGATGGCCATCATCAGATCGGGGCCGCACACGCGTTTTATTGCGCGGTTGCCGCGAAGACGGCTCACCCAGACCAGCGGCGTCC
>JBCBXS010000410.1:0-2422 GCA_039816475.1 Pseudomonadota bacterium
TCAAGCTCGCGAATAAGATCGTCGAAGAAGATCTCAACGTCCGCGCCGTCGAGGCGCTCGTCCAAGCCGTCGATGCAGCGGCGAATGCCCCGCCGAAGAGCCGCGCCCGCGACAAGGATGCCGATACCAAGGCGTTTGAGCAGGAGCTTTACGAGGCGCTCGGACTGAAGGTTGAGGTGCGCCGCGGAACGGGTGAGAGCGGATCGCTGATCATCAAGTACAGCAACTTCGATCAGCTCGATCATTTGCGATCCAAGCTGCTGGGCGACTAGCCGGGTGTGGCTTGGTCCGCTTGCGCTGAGGTGTCGGCGATCGCGGCGGAGCACTCGCCCGCGGGTCGGGTATCCGGTTTCGTCAAATGTCCATTCCGCCAATGACTTGACGGCGTTGAGCGCCCGGCGTTGTCTACGCAGATTGACAGCTCTGTGACACCGCCGGCGCCGATGGCTTCACTCGAAACGCTTGCTGAGCTTGCCCGTACCATCGAGGCCCGAAAGGCGTCGACGGCGGATGCGTCGTACACCAAGAGCCTGCTCGAGAGCGGGCCCAACCGGTGCGCGAAGAAGTTTGGCGAAGAGGCCGTTGAGTTCGCGCTCGCAGTCGCGAATCAATCGAACGCTGATGTGACGTCTGAAGCAGCTGACGTTCTGTATCACCTGCTGGTGGCACTCGCGGCGCGGGACATCGCACTGAACGACGTTATTGCCGAACTTGAACAACGTTCCAGGCAATCGGGTCATGCCGAGAAGGCCTCGCGCACCGCCGATACGGCTGGCCGGTGATGGTGTTCGACGAGCGAATCGCGGCAAAGGCGCCACTGCCGGCAAAGGAACCGGTCTCCGACTTCGACATCACGCCGTATCGTGAATTTACGCGGCAGGAATGGTCACGGTTGCGCGCCGATACGCCGATGACGCTGGTCCCGGCCGAACTCGAGCGGCTGTCCGGTGTGATCGAGCAGGTCTCGATCGCCGATGTTGAAGAGGTCTATCTGCCGCTCTCGCGCTTGCTCAATCTTTATGTGGCTGCAACCCAGGAGCTGCACGCGGTCTCCAGCGCGTTCCTCGGGCGGCGCGAACCGCAGAGCCCGTTCATCCTGGGTATCGCCGGGTCGGTCGCGGTCGGTAAGAGTACGACAGCGCGCGTGCTCCGCGCGTTGCTTGCGCGCTGGCCCGATCATCCGCGCGTCGATCTTATTACGACCGACGGGTTTCTACACCCGAACGCGGAACTCGAACGCCGCGGTTTGATGGAGCGAAAGGGATTTCCCGAGAGCTTCAATACGAAGCGGCTTCTGCAATTCCTTCGCGATGTGAAATCGGGCAAGCGCCAGGTCGAGGCGCCGCGCTATTCGCACTTCCATTACGACGTTCTGGATAATGAGACCGTCGTTGTGGAACGGCCAGATATTCTCATCGTCGAAGGCCTGAATGTTCTGCAGTCCGCGCCCGCCTGCCGAAGGACGGCCAGGCCATCCCCTACGTGTCGGACTTCTTCGATTTCTCGATCTATATCGATGCCGATCCGGACACGATCGCGCGCTGGTACGTCAGCCGTTTCATGCGCCTGCGCGATACAGCGTTTCGCGATCCGGACGCCTACTTCCACCGCTATGCGCAGCTCTCGGACGAGGCTGCGGTGGCGCGCGCAAAAGAGATCTGGTCGTCAATCAACATGGCCAACCTCCGCAAGAACATCCTGCCGACGCGGCAGCGCGCGCGCCTGATCCTGCGCAAGGACGAAAACCACGCCATCGGAAGCGTTGCTCTCCGCCGCCTTTGATAACGATTGCGGAGTTGTGAGACGTGCGGGCAGGTGGGCCTGAGCCAAAAAAAAGACCGCCGAAAATGGGCGGCCAGGATTGCTCTGGATCGGAATAGGTCTGGCGTATGGAACGTGAAAATGACGTGCGTCGGCCACATGCCGCGCAGCTTCGGGAAACTCGGGTTAGTGCTTTGTCACCGGCGTATCGATCTCGTGCCCGCAACAGCTGCAGACATGACGGCCCGCTGCTTGCGCCCACGCGGGCATCAGTGGGTTGCGGAATGAGGCTGCAAGGAACACAGCCTGTTGCACGGCGAGGAAATTAGCGGTGGCGATGGCGCTCGAAAGAGCAGCGATCGTCAGCTCAGTCGGATCGTCATCCGGTTCAGCGGGGGCCACCTGAAGAGCTGCCAAAGCGCGGCTATGCTCATCAAGTCGCTGCCGTAAGGCGGAGTTCGGAAGCGCCGATTTTACGGGCTCGGGCGCGGCCTGAAGGGGGGCTGCCGGTGCCCGCACCGCGGACTTCGCCGCAGAGGCGGAATGCGCTGCAGGTCTCGAGGACATCGCGGCACTCATAGATGTTTGAGCTGCCAAGCCGCTTTGCTGCTGTTGGGCGCGCTCGGCGTCAGCGATCTCCTGTGCCCCTCGCGCGTCGGCG
>JBCBXS010000411.1:0-2415 GCA_039816475.1 Pseudomonadota bacterium
GGTATGGACGGCAAGGGCGTGCACGCGGCCGGCTTGAGGGGCCCGCACGTCGGACCGCGCAACCTTCGCGTTCAGCGCCTTCTTGCGTTCCTCGAGTTCGTTGAGCTGTGTTTGCACACGGCGCAGTTCGTCGATCGTATCTTCAATGAACTTCTTGCGACGCTGCGTGACGCCGAGCTGCGCTTCAGACAGGGCACCATCGACACGCGCGATCTCACTCGTAAGCCGCCCGAGTTCGCCGTCGAGGCGGGCTGAGTCTCGCTCGAGCCCAGTCAACCTCTGCTGGTTGGCGTAGCCCTTGGCGTAGAGATCACGGACGCCGGCGAGGTCTTTGTCTGCCAGCCGTTTCTCGCGCGCGCGCGCGCTCCGCTGCGCCGTCAGGCCGTTGAGCTGCGCTGAGACCTGCTCGACCTTCCGTGTCAGCAGCTTCATCTCACCGCGATAGGTCCGCATGCGAGCATCGAACAGGGCGCGCTGCGCCTCGATCGTCTTCTTGATGCCTTCCGACGCGACGACGTCCGCCGGGATGTCGAAGATGTCACGGCCATCGCGTTCTGCTTCGAGCCGTGCGCGCTGGATCCGGAAGTCATCGCTGCGCTCGGTGACGACGGTCAGCTCAGCCTGATCCGACGTTTTGTCGAGCGTAAGGAGAACATCGCCGGCGCGGACGAGATCGCCGTTGCGCACGCGAATTTCGGCGACGATCCCACCATCGAGGCTCTGGACGGTTTTGTAGTTGTCCTCGACGGTGACCACACCGCTCGTCACCACCGCCCCGTTGATCGAGACAAACAGACCGAAGCCGAACAGAGAAACGAGAAGCGCGAGCACCATGCGCTGGCCGGCGACCACCCACGATCGGCTTTCAGACCAATCGGGTTCCGTCGTGCCTTGCAGCAGGTTCGATGTCAGGTCGCGGCGAAGTTTGGGCTGCATTGGCGCTATCCTGCCTCGCGTTGGCGGGGATCAGCATCGCCGCCGCCGGCCTGCAGTTTGGCAAGGACCTCATCGCGCGGCCCGAAGGCGCGCTGCAGACCGCGATCGATGTAGAGCAACAGATCTGCTTTCCCGATCGCCTGCACCCGGTGCGAGACCAGGATGATCGTCTGACCGCGCCCACGCATGCCGTCGATTGCCCACGAAAGCGCTTCGTCGCCAGCGCGGTCCAGGTTCGAGTTTGGCTCGTCGAGCACTACGAGGACCGGGTTGCCGTACAGCGCGCGTGCAAGCGCGATCCGCTGGCGCTGGCCGGCGGAGAGATGCGTTCCGAAGTCGCCGAGCTCGGTCTCGTAGCCCTTCGGCAACGACAGGATCAGCTCGTGCGCATGGGCCGCCTTCGCCGCCGCGATGACAGCTTCATCGGACGCTTTGGTTGCAAACCGCGAGATGTTTTCGCGAACGGTCCCGTCAAACAGTTCGATCGTCTGCGGCAGATACCCGACGTGGTTGCCAAGCTGGTCGGCGCCCCACTGTTCGAGCGTTGCACCATCGAGGCGGATGGTCCCGGCCTGCAACGGCCAGAGCCCGACAAGGGCGCGCGACAACGTCGATTTGCCGGACGCCGACGGGCCGATGACGGCGAGCATCTGCCCCGGCGAGACCTGGAACGTCACGTTGGCGAGGATCAGCTTCCGCGTCTCAGGTGCTGCAACCCGAAGGCCCTGTACTTCGATCACACCTTTCGGATCTGGCAACGCTGTGCGGGCTTCTGGCTCCGGCTCTTTGCGCAGCAGATCGTCAATCTTTGCGAAGCTGTCGACGGCACGGAGCAATCCGCGCCATTGACCGAGCGCCTGTTCGACGGGTGCCAGTGCGCGACCGAAGATGATGGTCGCCGCTACAATCGTACCGGCACTGATCTCGTTGTAGATCGCGAGCGCAGCACCCACGGCAAGCATCATCGACTGGAAACCGAGGCGGAGCGTCTTTGTCGTCGCCGTGACCGATCCAAGCCGGTCAGCTGCAAGCCCCTGCCACGCGAGTGCTTCAGCGTTCGTCTTCTGCCAGCGCTTCCGATAGGCATCGACCATGCCCATCGCGACGATCGCTTCTGCGTTGCGTTGACCGACCTCGGCGACGTCGAGGCTTTCACCGCTCGCCTTTGACGATTCAAGCAGCGGCTCACGGCTCGAACGCTCGCTGACGTAGGCGAGCACGAGCAGGATCGCAGCCCCGATCGTGGCTGCGACACCCAGCATCCAATGGAACGCGAAGATGATGAGCAGGTAGATCGGCGTCCAAGGCACATCGAACAGAGCGAGCGGCCCGGGGCCTGATACGAACTGTCGGATGCTGTCGAGTTCGCGCAGCGCTGCGATCGACGTTCCCCGCCCGAACACACTCCTGCGAAGCGCGGCGCGGAACACGCGGTCTGCGATCCGGCGATCGAACTCAAGCCCGACCCTGACGACAACG
>JBCBXS010000412.1:0-2415 GCA_039816475.1 Pseudomonadota bacterium
ATGAGGTCTTCGAGCTTGAAGACATTAACAACGAGTTCGCGCAGGCCGATATAGCCTACGTCATCGGCGCGAACGATGTGACGAACCCGGCCGCGGAAGAAGATTCGACATCACCGATCTACGGTATGCCCGTGTTGCAGGTCTGGAAGGCCGGAACCGTGATGTTCAACAAGCGGTCGCTGTCATCCGGTTATGCCGGCATCGACAACCCGCTGTTCTACCGCGACAACACGATGATGATCCTTGGCGACGCCAAGAAGATGACCGAAGAGATCGTCAAGTCGATCGACTAATGGCGACCTCGCCTGACGCCGATCGGCTGCGGCAGCGTCATAAGGTGAGACCCGGTGGCCGATCAGGGCATTGTCATCAGAGCTGCGACGCCGGCTGACCGCGACGACATCGTCGCGCTTCACCGTGATCTCACGGCTTTCGAAGCACCACTGACCAATGACCGAGACACCAGCCTGGAGGCCGCCGAGGTCGCGTTCGCCGATCTTGAGACAACCATTGCACGCACGAACGGTGCTCTGCTCGTCGCGGTTGATGGTGCCGACACACCAATCGGCTATGCCTCTCTGCTGTTCGGCGAGGACGACGCCTACATTCGCCAGGACCTTCGCCGCTATGCGGTGATCGAAGATATTTATATTGCCGATCGGTATCGCGGGTCTGGCGTTGGCCGCGCATTGATCGCCGAACTGGAAGAACGGGCGCGAGCCCGTGGCGTGAAGCGGCTGGCCGTTTCATTTGTTGCTCGAAACGAGGTCGCGCGTTCGACCTATGAGAGTTTCGGTTTCCGACCTTACGTGTTTCAATACGTGAAGGACATTAGCTGACGCGGTGTCCGTTCGGAGTTGATGTCGAGTAAGTCAGATGTCGTTCGAGGCGTTCTTTCAAAAGCATGGCGTTGCCATCGTCGAGTTCGCGCTGGGCGATGATGATCTGACGCGGATCGAAAACGCGTTCGTGGGCGCGTCGTCAGACGACAGCGAGACAACCGGCAGCAATACGCGGGCGGGTCAGGCGCTCCCAGCCGATTTCGTCGACTGGCTCGAAACCCATCCGGCGCTGATCGAGATCGCAACCCGGATGCTCGCGGCGCCGGCATCGCTCGTCCAGATCAAAACGTTTGACAAGACACCCTCGGCCAACTGGTTCGTGCCGTGGCATCAGGATCGCGCGATCGCGGTGGCCAACCGGCACCGACTGAACGGGTTCAAGAACTGGGTCGCGCGCGACGGGCACTGGACCGTTGAGCCGCCGGTTTGGGTGCTGCAGCAGACCGTTGCCCTGCGCATCCATCTGGACGCGACGGACGAGACCAACGGTCCGCTCGAGGTTCTGGCCAACACGCACAGCCAGGGTCGCCTGAAGCGTAACGAGATCGCAGCTGAGGCGCTGTCGACGACACCGATGACATGTCTTTGCTCGCGCGGCGATATCCTGGTGATCAGTCCGCTCGCGGTGCATCGGTCGCAGCGGGCGAAGTCGCCGAGCGCGCGCCGTGTCCTGCATCTCGATTTCTCTGCGGCAGCACTGCCGGCGCCGCTCAACTGGGCGCCACTTCAGCCCGAGCGCGCGCCATTGCCGGAGGACGCCGAGCTGCATCCGCTCGTCAGGCGTCTCGCGCCACCTCGCGGAGCTTGAACTTCTGGATCTTACCGGTCGATGTCTTCGGGATAGTCCGGAAAACGACAACGCGCGGGCACTTGAAGTGAGCAAGCCGCTCACGACACCACGCGATCATGTCGTCGGCCGTCACCGGTTCCGCGCCAGGCTTCAGCTCGATGAACGCGCACGGCGTTTCGCCCCATTTCTCATCGGGCTTGGCGACAACGGCGCAATGGGCAACGGCCGGATGCGCGTAGAGCGCATCCTCAACCTCGATCGACGAGATGTTCTCACCGCCTGAAATGATGATGTCCTTCGAGCGGTCCTTGATCTGCACGTATCCGTCCGGGTGGCGTACGGCCAGATCCCCTGAGTGAAACCAGCCACCGGCGAACGCTTCTTCTGTCGCGCGCGGGTTCTTCAGGTAGCCCTTCATGACGATGTTCCCGCGGAACATGATCTCGCCGATCGTCTCGCCGTCCGCCGGCACGCGCGCCATCGTCTCCGGGTCCATCACCTCGATCGCATCAAGCGCGACGTAGTTGACGCCCTGCCGTGCCTTCTTCTGCGCCTGCTCGGCGGCGGGCAGCGCGTTCCAGTCATCGTGCCACGCGTTGACGACGGCGGGACCGTAGGTCTCGGTCAGCCCGTAGACGTGCGTGACGTTGAAGCCCTCGGACGCCATGGCGGCGAGAACCGACTCAGGCGGTGGCGCGGCGGCGGTGATGAACTCGACGGCGTGGTCGATCTCGCGTTTCTCGCTTTCGCTCGCATTGAGCAGCGTCGACATGACGATCGGCG
>JBCBXS010000413.1:0-2404 GCA_039816475.1 Pseudomonadota bacterium
TGCTGCGGCTCTGGCCGACGGAACGGTTGCGCGTCGCGGATCGTGGGCTTCGCGAAGGCATTCTTTCAATTCTGATGGCGGAAGACGGCTTTCCAAAGGGGAGCCGCAAGCGCAGCAGGCGCCGCCGTGCCCGGCCTCCGGTAGCCGCGCCGAACCGTTGACGGAACTGCCGCGGCGCGGGACTGTCCGCCCAACGTCAAAGCAGGCTGCGATCGATCATGGCACCGCGCTCGAAGAAGCCGAAGTCTGCCGGCCCCGGTGGCGGGCAACGGCAGCTCCATCAGCGAGTTAAGACCGCAGCCGGCCGCTCGACGTCGTCGCAGCGGTGGCTCCAGCGTCAACTCAACGACCCCTACGTGGCGGCGGCGAAGGCGGCGGGCTGGAAGTCGCGCGCTGCGTTCAAACTCATTGAGATCGACGACAAGTTGAAGTTCCTGAAGCCAGGCCATCGCGTCGTCGATCTCGGTGCGGCACCGGGCGGCTGGACGCAGGTTGCGGTTCAGCGCGTCAAGTCCGAGGCTGGCAAGGGACAGGTCATCGCGCTCGACATCGCAGAGATGGACCCGGTGCCGGGTGCCGAAGTCATCCACTTGGATTTCATGGCAGACGATGCGCCGGACCGCTTGGCATCGTCGTTGCGCGAGGGTCGGGCTGACATTGTGCTGTCCGATATGGCCGAACCAACCACTGGGCATCAGAAAACCGATCACCTGCGGATCATGGGGCTTGCCGAGGCGGCTGCTCAGTTCGCCATCGAAGTGCTGACGGAAGGCGGGACCTTCGTTTGCAAGGTGTTCCAGGGCGGGACTGAACGGGACCTGCTCGCGTTGCTGAAAGAGCGGTTCAGAACCGTCCGCCACGTAAAACCGCCGGCCAGCCGATCGGACAGCTCGGAGCTTTACGTGGTGGCGACGGGCTTCCGCTCAGTGACGGCTTAATGCTTAAAGTGGCGGGTGCCCGTCAGCACCATGGCGATGCCGCGCTCGTCGGCGGCGGCGATCACCTCCTCATCCTTGATCGATCCGCCGGGCTGGATCACAGCCGTTGCGCCCGCATCAATTGCCGCGAGAAGACCGTCGGCGAACGGGAAGAACGCGTCGGAAGCTGCCACGCTGCCCTCGGTCAGCGGCGCGTCGACTTCGAGGGCTTCTGCTGCATCGGCTGACTTTCTCGCAGCCGTGCGCGTTGAATCGATGCGGCTCATCTGACCGGCGCCGATGCCCGTCGTTGCTTCCTCTTTCGCGAAGACAATCGCGTTTGATTTCACGTGCTTGGCGACGCGAAACGCAAACTTGAGGTCGCGTAACTCATCGGATGTCGGCTGCCGCTTTGTGACGACGTCAAGTGTCATGTCGTCGACGACGGCTGTATCGCGCGACTGGACGAGCATTCCGCCGGCGACCGTGCGGGCATCGAGGCCGGGCGCGCGCGGGTCCGGAAGGTCGCCAGTCGTCAGAAGCCGCACGTTCGGCTTAGCTTTGAGGACGGCGCGGGCCTCTCGCGAGGCATCCGGTGCAATGATGACTTCAGTGAACATCTCGACGATCGCTTCGGCAGCTTCGGCATCGAGCGTCCGGTTGAACGCGATGATGCCGCCGAACGCGCTTGTCCGGTCGCAGTCACGGGCGCGCGTAAACGCTCGTGCGAGCGTACTCGCGACGGCCACGCCACAGGGGTTGGCGTGTTTGATGATTGCGCAGGCAGCGGCGTGCTTCGGGTCGAACTCGCCGACAAGCTCGAAGGCGGCGTTGGTGTCATTGATGTTGTTGAACGAGAGCGTCTTGCCCTGAAGCTGCGTTGCCGTCGCGACGCCGGGACGGTTCTCGGGCGTTCGGTAGAAGGCAGCCCACTGGTGCGGGTTCTCTCCGTACCGGAGCTCTTGCAGGACGCGCCCGCCGATCGTCCGCCAGACCGGCGCATTGACGTCGACCTCGTTGGCAAACCAGCCGGCAATCGCGGCATCGTAAGCGGCCGTCCGGGCAAACGCCTTTGCCGCAAGAGTCCGGCGGAGCTCAGCAGACGTGCCGCCGTGTTCGTCGATGTCGGCGATGATCTCGTCGTAGTCGGCGGGCTGAACGCAGACCGTCACGCTCGCGTGGTTCTTGGCCGCGGCGCGGATCATCGCCGGGCCGCCGATATCAATGTTCTCGATGCAGGTCTGCGTGTCTGCGCCGTGCAGCGCTGTGGCCTCGAACGGATAGAGATTGACGACGAGCAGATCGATCATGCCGATGCCGTGCTCGTCGGCTGCCGCCATATGATCGTCATCGGTCCGCACCGCGAGCAGGCCGCCATGCACGACCGGATGCAGCGTCTTCACCCGCCCGTCTATCATCTCCGGGAAGCCGGTCACGTCGGAGACGTCGCGCACCTTAAGGCCGGCATCCTTGAGCTGACGCGCGGT
>JBCBXS010000414.1:0-2401 GCA_039816475.1 Pseudomonadota bacterium
TACAAAGCGCGCTCGCATCCGCAACGACCGAACTTCGGCTTTCGAGCTCCGACTGCGTCGGGTCTGCGAAGCCGTTGGCACTCGCAGCCGAAGACGACATCGTTCTCGCAATCCAGAAGGCCGTCGGACTGATCCGCCGAGACCGCCCCCTGATCACCTCATGTGACCTTACGACATTCGAGCAGGCGGGATTTGTCTGGCTCGCGGTGACGCTTTCGCATCCCGCGAACGCCGAAGCCGCAGCATCGGGCGCGGAACACACCGCGGCGGCCGGTGGCTATCCCGCCGTCGAAGACGATTTCGAGTTCTGCCTGACGCGGACGCTGCTGGAGACCATGGACATCACCATGGTGCGCCACGTCTCAGACAACGCAGTGGTCCTGAAGTTCGGCTGCCAGATCGATGCGCAACCGGAGCTGCCGCTCTAATCCTGCGCGAAGTCGCGGTCGCGTTTGCGAAAGTGGCGATGGCCGCGTCGCCCGGGTGCGACCCGGTTCAAGGCACGACCGAACCTGACGCGCTCGTCCTGTGTCAGCCCTTCCGCAAGACCCGGCACAAAGCTGAGGCTCTTCTGGCGGATCGCCGTCAGCGCCTGAATAAAGCGCGCCTGGGCCGCATCGAACGCCTGCATATTGAACGTCTCTGCCTCGAGAACGTCCCGGAGGTTGCGTCGCGCCGCTCGCATCTCCTGCTGCAGCGGACGGAGCGCTGCGCGTCGCTCTCGCATGGCGGCGCGGAACGGCACGCGCTTTTCCTCGGGCAGCGACCGCACAAAGCGCACGATCGGCCGCGGCATGTCACTGATCACGCCGCCTCGGTCAAACCGGTGCCAATGCTTCCATGCAAAGCCGACGGCGGCACCGAAAATCAGCAGGTTCAGGCCGACGGACACGGCGAGCAGAATTCTCACCCAGAGCGACGCGCCTGAGCGTGCCGGTCGCGGCGCAGTCTCAGTGCTCATAAAAACTCCTCCCGCGACGGCGCTGCCAGCGTAAAGCCGTCGTAGGTGAAGGCTTGCGTTTCTTCTTCGACCATCAGTCCGGAGGCGACCGCGATCGACGTCATCTGGCGTGCCCCCTCCGTCGAAACGCCGACGAGCACACCGAGGACCAGCGATGCTGCGAGCATGGCAGCCGGCGGCAGCGACGACACGAGGTCATTGGCGCGTCGGCCCTTCGGCTGAGCCTGCGGCTGTGAATGCTGCTGCGTTTCTCCATTCAAGCGACCGCGACCTGGAAAGGCGATGACATCGGCTGTCGCGGCGGGCACGCGCACACCATCGCCGAGCCGTGCCGCCGAAATCCGCCCCATCACACCGTCCGCGATCCGCGTCCGGGCGTCGTCACTCAAATGGCGCTCGTCGGAGCTGCGCAAGAGCGCTGCGGCGCCGTCCATCTCTGCCATCAACACCCGATCGTCATCCGGTCCCGGCCCCTGCCCCGGCATGCCTTTCGGTGGTTCGTTCTGTCCGCTCATCGGTCCATCGTCCTTGGCGATCTCACGCCGGTGTCCGGCTGAAGCTTGCGACAAGCCCCGGCCAATCGTCGGCAAGCGCCGACTTCAAATTCTTGCGCGCCCGTCGCAGCAGCGACTCCAGCGCATCCTCTGTAATGTCCATCGCCTCGGCGACATCACGCTGCGACATCTCTTCGATATGGAACAGCGTGAGCGCGACGCGCTGACGATCCGGCAGTTCATCGAGCGACGCCTGCAAGCGCCCTGCTGCGTCTGCCCGCTCGAGCGATCGCAGTTGGCGCGGCGCAACCGGCACTTCCGGAAGGTCATCGCGAACGTCTAAGCGTTTACCGGCGCGCAACCGATCAATCGACAGGTTGACGGCAACGCGCCGCAGCCAGGCTGGAACGTTCAACGGCTTTGACAGCAGGTCCTCGCCCTGTTGCCAAAGCCGAACGATCGCATCCTGCGCGACATCTTCGGCCTCGGTCGCATCGCCGAGGATGCGCCGGCTGGCGGCAAACGGCACATGCATGTGGCGGTGCATGAGTGTTGCGAACGCAGCTTCACTGCCTTCGACGCTGGCACGCAGAAGTTCGGCGTCGCTTTCGCTCTGCACCCCGTTCTTCAATGCAACCGCGCCACTCATTTCAACCGCCCCCGATACGGCGAGCGTTACGCGAGGATGTACCTCGCATAACGCGTCTCCGGCTAGATGCGTGTCTGGTTGCCACCTTCGCGATCACGACGACCACGTCCTTCGTCACCGCCACGGTGGTACCCACGGCCACGATGGCCCCGGTGGCCACCACGTCCCCAGCGCCCGCGCCGCAGTTCGCGACCGCGAAGCACACCGTCATTGTCGACGTCGCGGCGCGCGAAGCGCTCTTCTGCCTGCTTCAGGAACGCATCGCGGCTAACGCTACCAGCTTCCCGTGCCTCGAAC
>JBCBXS010000415.1:0-2401 GCA_039816475.1 Pseudomonadota bacterium
GGCAGAGTTTCCGTTTGCGGTCTCGGGCGTGTCCGTCATGGTCCGGTGTCGTCTCGTCGTCTGATCAGTTTCGAATTACGAAGCAGTTCGTCGCGCTACTGGTCGGACGGGGCGCGGCGCGGATCAATCGTTTTCTCGTCGACACGCTCATATTCCCCGTCGATGACGGGTCCGCCGCCGCGATTGCCGCCCATCGGGCCAGCCGGGCCGTCCGGTTTCGGCTCGCCGGGCGATGCCCCGCCGGGCCCGCGTCCGGAGCTGGTCCCCATCCCTGACGTCTGGACGTGAATGTTGCCGCGCGCCATCGCCGTCTTCAGGCTTTGCTGCGCGACCCACTGTCGAAACGGAGGGATGAGCAGGAGCCCGCCCACGGCGTCAGTAATGATCCCGGGCGTCAGCAGGAAAGCCCCTGCGATCAGGAGCAGTGCGCCCTCGATCATCGGGCCGACCGGTGGCTCGCCTTCTGACAGCGAGGCCATCGCGCGGCTGAAGGTGCTGAGCCCCTGCTGACGGAGCATCCACGTGCCAAGCAGCGCGGTCAGCACGATGATGCCGAGTGTCGGCCACAGGCCGAGCCAGCCGCCGAGCCGGATCAGCAGGGCCAGCTCGACGAGCGGGACGGCAATGAACAACAGGAGGAAACCAAGGCGCATTTCGGCCGCTTTGTCGCAGAATGAAGCCAGCATTGGCTATATCGCGTTTTCAACGCGGGAACACTGAGATGGGAGCCAACCGAGTTGGCTTCACGTGAGCCTTGACTTAAGACACCTTGGCGTAGGTTTTGCAGCCCAATCGGTCAGACATCGGGTCTTCGTGTGGTTCCCGCAGACACCGGCTGATTGCTCCGCGGGGAGCAGAAGGATGACAGATCGGATATCGGTCTACCACTTTGCCACTGCTGACCTTACGTCCATGACAAGCCCGGCGGCGTATCGTCCGTCATCGCCTTTGAGCCAGGATTCCAGTCCCCATGAATGGCAGTAACCTCGATATTCTGACGATTATCTCGCTTGTCGTGGCTGTTCTCGCGATCATCAAACTGCGCAGCGTCCTCGGTCGGCGCACCGGTGACGACGAAGCGCGGATCGACCGCCAGATGCGTGCGCGGGAAGCCCAGCAGCGCGCGGCGGCGGCCGGCGAAAAGGTCGTGACCTTGCCGGGACGCGATCGCAATGCCGACGTCCAGCAGCAGCAGGAAACGTTCGACGCGGAGGAGGCAGAGGCAAAAGTGACCGATTATGCCGGCAGCGACGACAGCCTGCGTGAAGGTCTCCGCGAGATCTTCCGGCGCGATAACACGTTCGATCCGGACGAGTTCATGTCGGGTGCGAAGCAGGCCTACGAGATGATCGTGACGGCCTTCGCGGAGGGCAACCGCCGCATGCTCCGCGACCTGCTGAGTGATGACGTCTACGAGGGCTTCTCGGCTGCGATCGATGATCGCGACCAGCAGCACCTGCAGATCGACCAGTCGTTTGTCGGCATCAATGCCGCCAAGATCATCGAGGCTGACGTGAAGAACGGTGACGAAGCGAATGTGACCGTGAAGTTCCAGAGTCAGCTCATCTCCGCAACGCGAGACAAGGGCGGCGAAGTCATCTCGGGCGATCCGCAGCGCGTGCAGGACGTCACTGACATCTGGACCTTCGCGCGCGATCTCAGCACGCAGGACCCGAACTGGAAGCTGATCGGCACCCAGTCGACGACCTGATTCCCAGCCGGCTGGTTGCCCGGTGACCTCGAACGCGGGTCATGGCTCGGCGCCCGGTCGCAGCGCCCCCGTTGGCTGGCAGGAGACGTCCTTCGAGGCCATTGCCGGCTGGTCGGAGGACGATCACAGCGCAGCTCTCGGCCCGTTTCTCAGTTCGATCGATAAGCTTGATCATCTACCACCGGCTTTGGTTTCAGCGGCACGCGGTACCGCAACAGCGGGTTCGCCCGCCGGAGCGCGCAGCTTCTTTGAGACGTGGTTTGCACCGTTCGTCCGCCAAGGCTCCGAAGACGGCCCTCATCCGGACAGCCTCGCGACGGGGTTCTTTGAGCCGGTGATCGATGCGGCCCGCGCGTCGTCAGCGGCATTCCCCGTGCCCCTGCATAGCCGTCCGCCCGATCTCGTCGCGCTCACCGAGGACCGGTTTCGTGGCGCCGCAGGGGATCAACTCACTTACGGGCGGCAGACCGATCAAGGTGTTGTCCCCTACGCGACCCGAGCTGAAATCGAAGCGGGCGCGATCGACCACTTTGACTTGGCGTTTGCGTATCTCGCATCGCCCGTCGCGCGGTTCATTTTGCAGGTCCAGGGATCAGGCGTGCTGCGATACGCCGAAGACGGTGCGCAGGAGCGGGTGACCTACGAAGCGAAGAACGGGCTTCCCTACACGTCCGTCGGCCGCGTCCTCAT
>JBCBXS010000416.1:0-2400 GCA_039816475.1 Pseudomonadota bacterium
CCGGCAAACAACCTGAAGGGTAACTGACATGCGTCATCGCAAAGCAGGACGACGATTTGGCCGTGACAGCGGGCATCGCCAGGCGATGCTCTCGAACATGGCCGCCTCGCTCATCGAGCACGAGCAGATCGTGACGACCTTGCCCAAGGCGAAGGATCTGCGCCGCGTCGTCGAGAAGTACATCACGCTCGCCAAGCGCGGCGATCTCAACTCCCGTCGGCTTGCGGCCTCGCGCCTGCGGAATGAGGCCATGGCGAAGAAACTGTTCGACGTCCTCGGCCCCCGTTATGCGGACCGCAACGGCGGTTACACGCGCGTGCTGAAGGCAGGTTTTCGCTACGGCGACAGCGCGCCGCGCGCGGTGATCGAACTGGTCGATCGCGACGAGAGCGCCAAGGGGGCCCGCGATCGCGAGCGCGTCGCAGCTGAACGCGCGGTCGAAGAACAGGAACTAGCGGCAGCCTCCGCCGGCTGATCATCGCACACAGAAATGCGATTGAATTCGAGGCCGGTTGCCTGACGCTGCCGGCCTTTTTCGTGCGCGCGTCATCGGCCGGTCTTCGCGCGCCGGACCGAGCTTCAGCCCTCTCGAAAGCTGCCACTGTTCTGTGTCAGAACCACCGGCATGACACGTTCAAATTCATTGGCCGTCGGTGAACGCAAGACTGGCTTCGGGCTTCGGTTTGCGATCGTAGCGCTCGTTGCAACCGTCACGGTCGGCGCCAGCGGGTCCGTACTCGCGCAACGCACGGTGCCGGCCTCCAAGCAGAGCATCCAGCTCTCGTTCGCGCCGGTGGTCCGCGCCGCGAAACCCGCCGTCGTGAACATCTTCGTCAACGCGCGCATCGCGCGAAGGCTGTCCCCGTTCGCAGATGACCCTGTGTTCAGACGCTTCTTCGGTGATGACTTCGGCCGGCCGCGCAACCAGAGCTCTCTCGGGTCGGGCGTCATCGTCAGCGCCGACGGTCTTGTCGTCACCAACAGCCACGTCATCAAGTCGCGTGGGCGCGCCGACATCCGCGTCGTGCTTGCCGACCAGCGACAGTTCACGGCGCGCGTCCTCGTGCAGGACCAGAAGACGGACATCGCGATCCTGAAGCTCGAAGGCGTCGGCGGTCGGCTGCCGTTTCTGAGGGTTGCGAACTCTGACGCGATCGAGGTCGGCGATCTGGTCCTCGCGATCGGCAATCCCTTCGGTGTCGGGCAGACGGTGACGAGCGGCATCATCTCAGCCCTCGGCCGCTCGCAGGTCGGCCGCTCCGAGAACCAGGTGTTCATTCAGACGGATGCTGCGATCAATCCGGGCAACTCCGGCGGCGCACTTGTTGATATGCAGGGCCGCCTTGTCGGCATCAACACAGCGATCTTTTCCCAATCCGGCGGATCGAACGGCATCGGCTTCGCGATACCGGCAAACCTCGTTGCCCTCTATGTCCGCAGCGCTGAGACCGGCCGCGCGGTGGCCCGCGTTTGGATCGGCGCTGATCTCCGAAAGGTCGATCGCGACATCGCAGCGAGCCTCGGCCTCAGTCGCGTTGCCGGCGCCCTCGTCACGCAGGTCCGTTCGGGCAGCCCGGCTGCGCGGGCAGGCCTCAGGACCGGTGACGTGATCACCGCAGTCGAAGGCCGCGAGGTCGCCGACGCGCGCGGGGCTCGCTACCGGCTGACCACGCTTGGCGTCGGCAAGTCGGCGCGGCTCACCGTGATGCGCTCGGGCCGCGAGCGAACCGTGAGGATGCAGCTGGTCGCCGTCCCGAAGGTCAAGCCGTCGGACGTGCGCGACCTCAGCGGTGAACATCCGTTCGATGGCGCGCGCGTCGCTAATCTGGTGCCCGCCATCGCGGAGGAATTGAACCTCACCGATACGCGGGGCGTGGTTGTCGTAGGCCTTTCGCGGGACGGGTATGCCGCTGGCATCGGGCTCCGGCCCGGCGACATCATCGTCGAAGTCTCCGGCCGTGAAATCACGTCCCTCTCCGCACTCGAGCGGCTGCTGCGACGGCGGCTCGGCACGTGGGATATCGCGATCCGGCGCGGCGGCCGCGTCCTTCGGCTGCGCATCTCGGGATGAGCGATCTGTTTGCCAGCGCGGGCATGGAGTCGGAGGCCCCGCGTCCGCTGGCGGACAGGCTTCGTCCGCAGTCGCTGTCAGAGGTCGTCGGGCAGGACCACCTTGTCGGCCCCGACGGAACTATGACGCGGATGCTCCGCGCAGGCCGATTGCCGAGCCTGATCCTATGGGGTGCGCCGGGCACGGGCAAAACGACAACGGCACGGCTGCTCGCAGGAGAGACCGACCTCGCCTTCGTCCAGCTTTCGGCAATCTTTTCAGGCGTCGCCGATCTGAGGAAAGCGTTTGAGCAGGCGAAGGCGCTGCGCACATCCGGTCGTGGCACGTTG
>JBCBXS010000417.1:0-2389 GCA_039816475.1 Pseudomonadota bacterium
CCAGCCCAGCCGTCGTCACCGCCTCGGTGCCATTGATTGCGTGACGGACGAGTGTTGGCAGCATCGCGAGCGCGACGACGCCTGCGAGCCAGAACCAGCCGGTGATCCAGCCGGCATTCCAGAGGCGGCGGTCCGCTTTGAGTTCGCCGAGCAACAGTGCAGTTGAGCTCAGCGGGTTGCGGTGGACCTTGAGCGTCGGTTCGGCGGGCCCGGTGACAGGCACAAGTGCGGCAGACGCGAGACCGAGCAACGCGAACCCGGCGATCAAAGCTGCGATCATCCAAGGTGCGAGCATGACCGCGCCCGACACCGTCGTCATGGCAAGGCCACCGGCAATCGTGCCGAGCAGAATCGCAAGGAACGTCGCGCCTTCGACCAGTGCGTTTGCCGCCGGCAGTTCGGCGGTCGAAAGCTTCTCAGGCAGAATGCCGTATTTGATCGGCCCGAAGAGAGCAGCCATCACTCCGAAGCCAAACAGGCTCGCAAACAGCATCGGGATCGAACTGAGATAGAAGCCAACAGCTGCAAGGATTGCTATCGGCACTTCTGCGGTTTTGATCCAGCGCGCGACGCGGGCCTTGTCGAAGCGGTCCGCGAGTTCGCCGCCGACACCTGAGAACAGAAAGAACGGGACAATCAGCGTCGCGCCCGCGAGCGTCACAAGAACGGGGCCCTGTTCCGTGCCGAGCTGATAGAGCACCAAAAGCGACAGCGCCGTCTTGATGAAATTGTCGTTGAGCGCTGAGAAGAACTGGCAGACGAAGATCGGCCAGAACCGCCGTGACGTCATCAACTGTGCAAACATGGTTCGAAGTCCCCGTTTGGTGACGGCGGCCGCTCTCACGTTGAGATGCAGGTCCAGCGTCACAGTGTACTGGTTTGTCGTCTCGGTCAGGTTCCGGCGGCGCGAAGACTGGCGCGTGTGACCGGGCCGCAGCGTGCGCTGAGCCACTCCGGCAGCGGGACTGCGCGTGAGAACGGCGCCGGATTGGCGGGCCAGAGATCGTTTCCGAACGACGCCCGGTCAGCCGGCTGGCCGAACCAGACCGCACGGCAGGCCGGCCCGAGGTAGCGGCGTGCGATCAGCGATGTCAGCCGCCGCCAGATGCGTTGGGCGAAGATGCCGACAGCTAAATTACGACGGTGGCTTATCGAGCTTTGCGGGCTCCATAGGCTCTGAGGCGCCTGTTGGCTGTGATCTTCCAGCGCACGGCCGCGGACCCGCCGGAGGTCCTGGGAGCGCTGTTTGCCCTCCTGTCCGAGCACATGAGCGTACCCCCGCGGCGGGCTCTCGCGGTCCTGTTCGCCGTGGGCGCTGGGCAATTTACGCCCCGTCGCTGATTTCCGTCCTTGGGCTGTTCGATCGGTCTGTCTCACGACGCTGCTCCGTGGCCTGAACTCTGTTCAACAATCAATCTACGGATTTTTGAACTGAGTTCAAGCCCAATTCACGTGAGCCGATCAGCGGCGGGACGGTCACAGCAGTTAGGGTTAAGGAGGCTGAACCAGCGTTCCGCCTGGCGGGCACTGAAAACGATGGGGGGTGGCCGCCATCCGAGCTGCGAGGCCTCATCGGCGCCGCAGCGGAGAGACCGGTGTTGTATCCGGCCGGGCCCTCCGCGCGCCGCAAGCACCCTTCACATGGACGGCGTTTCGGCGACTGGCGGACGGGCTCGGCTCAGTCCAAGTCCGGCCTTCGGCCGGCGCCCGGGCATGGCTGACGCTGGCGACGCGAGACACTTCAAGGCGCTCCGGCGATCGCCATTACGCCACCACGAACCCAAAGGGCCATCGTCCGAGGCAGCCCACCGCTCACCGCGCGTCAGCGCCGCTCATCACCCGTTCCAGCCGCAGAGCAAACGCGCTAGATCACCGCGATGCTCGTCACTTTCTTCCACGAACTCAAAGCCGCGAAGATCCCGGTCTCGGTCCGCGAGTACCTGACGCTGCTGCAAGCGCTTGATGCCGATCTCGCCCATCGCCGTGTCGAGGACTTCTACTATCTGGCGCGCACGACACTTGTGAAAGACGAGCGCTACTTCGATCGTTTCGACCAGACGTTCGGGCAGGTGTTCAAAGGCCTCGAACTGCTCGCGGAAGGCATCGAAGCGGAGATCCCCGAAGACTGGCTGCGGTCCCTCGGCGCGCGCTATCTCAGCGACGACGACAAAGCGAAGATCGAAGCGCTCGGCGGCTGGGACAAGCTGATGGAGACACTGAAGCAGCGCCTCGCCGAGCAGAAGGGACGACACAGCGGCGGCTCGAAATGGATAGGGACGGGCGGCACATCACCGTTCGGCGCAGACGGCTACAATCCCGAGGGCATCCGCATCGGCCAGAAAGAAAGCCGCCATCGCCGAGCCGTGAAGGTCTGGGACAAACGCGAGTT
>JBCBXS010000418.1:0-2379 GCA_039816475.1 Pseudomonadota bacterium
CCGAGCTGCGAGATCATGCCGGAGTAGAGGTCGTTGTTCATGACGCGGACTTTCATGCCCGAAACGTCAGCCGGTGCTTTGATTGGCTTGGTCCCATTGTAGAAGGACCGCGCGCCGGCATCGTACCACGCAAGCGGGATGATGCCCTTGGCTTCCATGCCCTTCGCGATCATCTCGCCGCCCTTGCCGTTCAAGACGCGGAACATGTGCGGCACGTCTTTGAAGATGAAGGGCAGGGAGACGACGTTGGCTTCCGGCACGATGGGACCGATGGGCCCTAGGTTGAAGTTGCCGATCTGCAGGGCGCCGAGACGAAGCTGCTCGATTGCGTCAGGCTGACTGCCGAGCGTGCCGCTGTGGAACATTTTGAGCTTGATCTTGCCGCCGGTCTTCTCGGCAACGAGTTCTGCGAACTTGTCCATTGCGACAGTGTTCGGATAGCCGTCGACGTGGATGTTCCAGCCGCGCCAGTCGGCGGCGACAGCGGTGCTTGCGAGCATCGCGAGGGCTGCTGCAGCTCCGACGGTGCGTGTCGTCAGTGTTTTGATCATGAATTTCCTCCGAGGGTTTTTCGGCACCGTTGCCCGGTGCTCGTTCAATGATTGTTATGGAAGGCGCAAATTCAGGAAAAGACCGTTCCTCCGTTAATGTCGATGTTGGCGCCCGTGATGAACGCGGCTTCATCGGACGCGAGATAGGCGACGAGATTGGCGACGTCTTCAGACGTGCCCTCGCGCCTGAGAGGCGTTATGCTCGCGACGTGCTTGCGCACTTCGGGCTTCGTGAACGTGTTGTGAAAGTCAGTGTCGATCATGCCCGGACACACGGCGTTGACCCGGATGGCAGGCCCGAGCTCCTTCGCGAGCCCGCGCGTCGCCGTCATCATCGCACCTTTCGACGCGCCGTAGGCAACAGCGCCCGGCCCGCCCCCATCTCGGGCGGCCTGGCTTGCGATCCCAATGATCGATCCGCCACCGGGCATGTGGGGCAATGCTTCCTTGACGATCCGGATGAACGACGTGGCGTTGAGGTCCATCACCCGGGTCCAGTGTTCGATCTCCATCTCTGCGATCGTCTTCCGCGCGATGAGCCCGCCGGTGACGTGGACGACCGTGTCAACGTTCGGACCGAACCGCGCCACAGCCTGCTGGACGAGCTGCGCAACGTCGGCTGCGTCTGTCATGTCGCCCTGCAGCGCAAAGGCTCTGCCGCCGGCCGCTTCAATTTTGTCGACCGCTTCCTTCGCGCCGTCGCCGGACTTGTGAAAGTTGATTGCGACAGCCGCACCGCTCGCCGCCAGTCGTTCCGCGACCGCGCGACCGATGTCGCGTCCACCGCCGGTCACAATCGCGGTCTTCCCCGCCAGTGACTTCTCACTCTCCGCCACGTGCCTCATCCCCTCGCGTCCTTCGGTGGACGCAAATGGGAGACTAGGATACCAGTTGTGTCAACGAAGAAGTTTCAGTCGCAGCTTCGTACATTTGCTAACGCCAGCTGCATCGCGCTAACCGAAACCGGCCAGGCGCAAGCTGCAACCCAGACACGGTCGCCGTCCATGACAGAACACACCTTCGACCGAGCCCCCCGCACTCGGCTGCTGAGAGCGGACGACCGCCGGACGACCACCGACGCGGTCTTCGATGAGCTGCACGATGAGATCATCACGTTAGAGTTGCCGCCTGGGACAAAACTCTCAGAAGCCGACGTCGCACGCCGCTTCGGCGTGTCGCGACAGCCGGTCCGCGACGCCTTCAACCGGTTAAGCCGTATGGAGCTTCTGACGGTGCGGCCTCAGCGGGCCACCGAGGTCAAAGGGTTCTCACTCGAACGGATTGCCGACGCGCGTTTCATTCGCCTGTCCGTCGAGCTCGAGGTTTTGCGACAGGCCTGCGTGAACTGGACGGCTGCGAAAGCGAGGGCACTGGACGAAAACGTCGATCAGCAGCGCCGCTGCGTGGAGACGTCTGATCCGGAGACCATGCGCGTCCTCGATTACGCGTTTCATCGCCGGATTTGCGAATTGGCCGACTATCCGCGCGCATTCGAGGCGATCTACGCACAGAAGCAGAAGGTTGAGCGGCTCTGCGTGCTGGGCTTTGAGAAAAAGTCCCGGGAGCTGCATCTGGTGCTTGGCGACCACGAACGGATCGCGAGGGCGCTGAAGTCAAAGTCGTTCGACCGCGTCGAGGCGGCAACCCGCAAACACCTCAGCCGGCTCGACGACACGATTGCCGATGTGCACCGGGCTCACGCGGGCTATTTCGAAGCCGACGCTGACGCGGACTGAGAAGACGCGGCGGGCGAAGTGCCGTGTGCGCCGCGTTGATCGGTTATGCGCGCGTCGCTCGCAAAGTCTGCCGCGCGGCGAACCACGCGGCA
>JBCBXS010000419.1:0-2374 GCA_039816475.1 Pseudomonadota bacterium
CGCGCATCGCCACCGGCACCCGGCCGGGCGGGATCCCAGTCGCGCGTATTCGCTCTGCGACGTTTCCGAGCTGAATTTGCCATTCCGTCGAATCTGACCGGCTGTCGTGGACGGTATTTAGGCGGCGTCACCACGAATAGCGAGACCAACGGCAAGAAAGCCACAGCATGGTGGCTCGAAAACGTCATTCGTCGGAGATTTGCCGGAGAAGCAGCAGCGTTGCGGGCGTTTGCGAGGTTTGCGGCGATGGCCGGCAGTGCGGTCTTGGCCCCACCGTGCGCTCAGACCGGCGGGCCGCCGTCGGGGGGCGCTCATTGAGCTGGCGGGGCGCCGGTCTGAGTCCACACGGTCGCCGCAACACCCCAAGGGACAGGAGTGCTGCGGCCCTCCCACAGTCCGAACCCTAAAAGCCGCGAATTGAATGGCCCGTGAACCGATCCTTCATCGGAGCAGCAGCCTCAGCGCGAGTTCCCGGACAGCGCGCGGATGAAGCGGCCGCGCTGTGCTCGCGCGCGTGATGGCGATGCGGTCTCGGATGAGGGTGCCGACGGTGCTGGCGTTGTCTCTTCCGGTTCACCGGACGCCGGCTCAGCTGCGCCATCGACGGTGTTCTCGTCGTCGGATGGTGGGACCTCCGGCGCACTCACGATCTGCACGCTCGCCTCTTCGGGGCTCAGCGAATAGTTCTGCCTGAGTGTCGGCTTGCGTTTGGTGCGCTTGCGCGGCGTCACCGAACGTAGGCGGTCGGTCAGGCGCTCGGCGAGCGGCGGTTCGGCCTCCGGCTCAGGCGGACGTGTTCGCGCGTCATGATCAGGGGCGCTGCCGACGTTGGCGCTGGCGGTCGCGTCGGTTGCGGTGTCGTCGTCACGGCGGACAATCATGACATCGGCGTGGGTATCATCGCGATCGAGCAGGCTCTCGGCGTTCGGCGGTGGAAGGTCGATCCGCGCGGCGCTATCGCCGCTTGGCCGCGGTGTCTCAGCGCGCGGCTCGGGCATCGGCAGAAGTTCGGGCAACGATGGCGTCGGGACTGCGAGGGCCGGCGGGATCGGCGGCGGCGGCTTTGGTCGCGGCGAGGATGTCCGCGCGAATGCAGGCGGTGTTGGCGGCGACCGTTGCGGTTGGGTCGGGCTCTGCGGCGGTGAAGCAAGCCGCGCTGTCAGTGGCGGCGGCGTTGGCGGACGCTCGGCCGGCGGGACCTCAGCTGAACGGACGACGATCGAGACGTCGCTCTCGAAGTCCTCGCCGCTGGTGAAGTCATCGTGCAATTCATCGTCGTCCTCCAGCGGTGGGCGATACGCATCGATCTCGCTTTCAAGACGCGGCGGCCAGGCGACATCGCGCGGCGGCGACACGCGCGCATCGAACACCCCGGCACGGCGCTTCGCCTCGTAGGACGTGACAACGCCCGATTGCAGAAGGGCTGCCTGCGCAAGCCAGTTTGCGCGCCGGATGTTCGGCGTGTCACCGAGCGCGATCTGGAAATCGGCGATGTCGTTCGAGGTCCAGGCTGCGATCTGATCTGTGCCGGTGATGCCGAGCGCACGGAGCTTGCGAGCGGTCTCCGGCGTCATGCCGCCAAGCGCCATCAGATCGGCGATAGGCTCGGCCGGCGTGCGCGCAGGCGTCGGCAGGGTTTGCGCCGGTGCGTCACTCTTTGCAGATGACGGCGTTGAGGCGGGCGACTTCGGCTCGGGCTTCTCCGGCACCACCTCGGTGTCGTTCTGCCCAACGGCTGCGATGCCGACGGCCGCAGCCGCCTGCGTAAAACGCGGCAACGGCAACTTGCGCGGCTTGGCCTGCAGCGGCAGCGGCGCCTCGGTGTCAACGCCGGCCTGCAACTCCGCATGATCAACAGCGGCTGGCCGGGTCTCGGACTTCGGCACCGGCACCGCGACCGGCAATGCCGCAAGCTCCGCGCGTGCGCCACTCGGCACCGGGCCGGATTTCCGTTCGCCCGCGCGAAGGGCTGCCTGTTCAATCCAATTCTGCTTGGAGATCAGTGCGCCTGCCGACAGCGTCGCGCGCATCACTTTCACCTCACCCGCAGTCCAGTTCGCGATCTGCGAGAAGCGATAGACGCCGGCGGCGTTGAGTTCCTCTGCGGTCGCCTTCGAGACACCGCGGATCTGCGTCAGGTCGTCAGAGATCGCATCAAGCTGCGCGGCGACCGTCTCCGGCAACGGGACCGGCTCAGCCGGCGCACCGGCGCCGGTAACGGCTTCGGCGGCGACGTTCGACGTCGCGGGCTTCTGGACGACGGTGACGGATGAGACCTGTTGGCCCAGCGCACGACGCGGCGCTGCGAGGACCGGCACGGTAATCTGCGACGTGTCGGTCGCATCAATGGCGGTCCCATCCGCTTTGGCACCTG
>JBCBXS010000041.1:0-13072 GCA_039816475.1 Pseudomonadota bacterium
TGTCTGAGCGTTCGATGCCTCTGCGGCAGACCTTGCCGACCCAGCCGGAGACCAGAATACCAACGACCAGCAGGATGACCGCCGCGATGAGGTTCGGCAGCGATGCCGCAAACCATTGCAGCGCGCTCGTGATGAACGTCTCAAATGTTGCAGCCATAATCGGAGCCCGCCCCCAGTGCGCAATCATCCCGGTGCGAAGCGGCTCCCGATTCGGAACGGGAGTGCAAGGGCGTCAGCGGTTTCCGCGATATCTGCTTCGCGCGCAGCGCGCCGCGCAGGCGCACCCAAGCCTAGAACCCGACCTGATCGCCGCCTTTCAGCTCGAGGATGTCGCGGGCGTCCGCAGGCGTTGCGATCTCGAGGCCCATGCCTTCGATGATGCCGCGCACGAGTGTCACTTGCTGTGCGTTGCTCTCGGCGAGCTTGCCGGGTCCGGCCCACAGCGAGTCTTCAAGACCGACGCGAACGTTGCCACCCATAGCAGCCGACTGCGCTGCAATCGCGAGCTGGTTGCGCCCGGCGCCTAACACGCTCCAGCGATAGTCATCGCCAAACAAGCGGTCCGCCGTGCGCTTCATATGCGCGACGTCTTCCGCGTGTCCGCCGATTCCGCCGAGGATGCCGAAGACGGACTGGATGAAGAACGGCGGCTTGACCACGCCGCGATCGGCCATGTGCGCGAGCGTATAGAGATGCCTGATGTCGTAGCACTCGATCTCGAAGCGCGTTCCATTGTTCGCGCACTCGGTCAGGATGTATTCGATGTCGGCAAACGTGTTTTTGAAGAAGCCCGTCCGCGAGCCCTCGAGGTAGTCGCGCTCCCAGTCGTGCTTGAACTCCTTGAAGCGCTCCAACATCGGATAGAGCCCGAAGTTCATCGTGCCCATGTTGAGGCTCGCGACCTCCGGCTTGAACATCGTCGCGGGCTTCGCGCGCTCCTCGACAGACATTGTCATCGCACCGCCCGTCGTGATGTTGAGCACGGCATCAGAGCGCTGCTTGACGACCTGTAGGATCGGCGAGAACGCCTCGAGCGATTGGTCCGGCTTTCCCGTCTGAGGATCGCGCGCGTGCAGGTGGACGATCGCGGCGCCGGCTTCAGCGGCTCCGATTGCGGCGTCTGAGATTTCTTCCGGCGTGACCGGCAGATGCGGCGACATCGACGGTGTGTGGATCGAGCCGGTGACGGCGCAGGTGATAATGACTTTCTTGGTCGAGGGCATGGTGCGTCCGGGCGTTATGGGGGCGGGTTGCGGGAGTGCGGGTTCCGCGCGGTGGGGGGTGGACTGCGATCAGGCCGGCGGCGGCTTCGCTGATCGAAGATGCGCATCAAGCGCTGCGAGGCGATCGTCCCGCCAGACGCTTTTTCGCGCGACGGTATCTGCGTCGGGTGTCTCGCCCCAGCTCTCGGCGACAGCCTTCAGCGTTTCTTCGGAGAACAGATCGCGCGTCACCGGCTCCTTCGCGAGGCTGTAAAGCGTCTCGCCGTAGCGCGCACCGTAGTCGGCGATGCCCTGCGGCGCGTTCAATTCGATCGTCTCGATGGGACCCATGAACGCCCACCGGCGGCCGAGCCCGTCTTTTATGGTGCGATCCAGATCGGCGGCAGACACATACCCTTCGCTGATCAACCGGAACGCTTCGGCGAGGAGGACGGCCTGCATGCGATTGAGGATGAACCCGTCAATCTCTTTGCGAACCTCGATGGCGACCTGACCGGCCGCTTCGTAGATGCCGCGTGCCCGCACGACGACGTCCGGATCCGTCCACGGCGCACCACAGATCTCAACGATCGGGACAACATGGGGTGGGTTGACCGGATGCCCGATCAGGCAGCGCGCGCGGCCCGGCAGCGTCTCGGTAAACCGCGACGCAACAATCGCCGACGATGATGAGGCGAGGATCGTCTGCGGCCCCGCCGCACGATCCATCTCGGCAAACAACTCGATCTTGAGATCGACGCGCTCCGGCCCGCTCTCCTGGACAAGCGCCGCGGACCCGACGGCATCATCGAGCGACATCGCCCTATGGATCCGCCCGCTCGCAGCATCTGGATCGTCGACACGGCCATATTGCGCGTGATCGGCGAGCGCTTGCTTGATCAGTTCCGGTGCGCGGGCAAGCGCCTCACGGTCGGCGTCCCAGAGGTGAACCTCGTGTCCGGAACGCGCGAAGACGCCGGCCCAGGCGCGTCCGATCAATCCTGTCCCGACGATGCCGATTTTGGTCACGCGCGCCTCCCACTCGAGTTTGTTTTGCGGGGAAGCTAGCACGCGCGCGACCGCGGTCCAGCCGGCTCGGCGCTTTGCCCTTGCCGCCGCCTGCTGCTTTCGCGAGGGTTGTCGCAAACGAAAACAACACGCGGAGGAGCAGCGCCATGGACCTCGGACTGGACGGCCTCAGAGTTCTGATAACGGCCGGCGCCGGAGGGATCGGCCGCAAGACAGCCGAGAGCTTTCGCCGCGAGGGCGCTCGCGTGCATGTCTGCGATATCGACGACGCAGCCCTTGCAGACCTCCGCGAAGCAGACCCCAGGATCACGCAGTCGGTGACAGACGTCTCAGACCGCGACGCCGTCGCCGCTATGATGGATGACGCAATCGGCGCACTCGGTGGGCTCGATTGTCTTGTCAACAACGCAGGGATCGCGGGCCCCACCGGGCGGATCGACGAAATCGATCCCGCGGATTGGGATCAGTGTTTCGCCGTCTGCATCACCGGCATGTTCAACGTCACGCGGCTGGCGATTCCACATCTGAAGTCAGCCGCATCGCAGTCGTCGCCGAACGTATCGATGGTCAACCTATCGTCGGCAGCAGGCAAATTCGGGTTCCCGCTTCGCGCGCCCTATGCGGCGGCGAAGTGGGGCGTCGTCGGCTTCACCAAGACCGTTGCAATCGAACTCGGCGGCAACGGCATCCGCTGTAATGCTGTCCTCCCCGGCCCGGTCGATGGCGCGCGCATTCGCAGCGTCATCGACAACAAGGCGCGGGCCGCCAACATTTCCTTCGACGACATGCAGGCGAAAATGGTCTCGGCGCTTTCGCTGAAGACGTTGATCCCGCCGGAAGAGATCGCAGACATGATCGTCTATCTCGCGAGCCGTCGGGCAAGCACGATCTCAGGACAGGCCATTAGCGTCGACGGCGACACGCAATCGCTGGTGTAACGCCGTCGACGCTTTCATCGCGTTTCGGTATTATGCCGCCGGTGCTGCCGGGGCCGTTGCGCCGCCAGCAGTCAGCCGACGCAGCTCTACTGCCATTGCCGCGATATGCCGATCATCGGTCCCGCAGCATCCGCCGAATACGCGCAGGTTGGAATTCGCCGCGCAGATCGTTGCCATCTCGCCGCCGAGCTCCAACGGATCGCCGTCGTCGAGTGTCTCCATCGCGTCAAGCTCGGCATGCGAGCACTTCGAGGCGTTCGCCCTGATCCCGCGCAGCCGCTGACGCAACCCCGCTGGCAGATCGAGGCTGCCCGCCAAGTGGATCGGATGCGCACAGTTGACCATGTAGTAGGCCGGCGCGTGGTGCGTGGCCGCGTCGACCTCGGCGATCGCACGCGCGAGCGTATCGCCCGTTGGCAGCCGCCCGTCGGTCTCGACGGTGAATGAGATCACCGATCGGCAACCGGCAGCCTTGGCGGCGCGCGCCAGACCGATCGCCTCTGCGATGTTGGTCATGGTCAGGCCTGAGATCACATCCGCGGACGTCTCACTCAGGATACCGACCTGCCACGCGTGATAGGCTTCGGCTTCGTCAGCGCTCATGATCGAGCCAGCGTCGTAACCGTCGCCGCGTGGGCCGATGCAGCCGCTGATGATGATGTCGACGGCCTCGTATCGCGCCTTGCCGCGAACATCTGCCAGAAGCTCGACCGCCTGACGATTGGCATCGGCCAGGTCACCGAGACCGAGGAAACCGATTCGGGTGGTCCAGTCGGGGCTCGCGCGCCATGTGGCCGTTTCGATGACCATGCCGAGACCGGCTTTGCGCGCGATGTCGAAGTATGTCTCGGCGTAGTCGGCCACGGCCGCGCGCTTGTCCGGCGTCGTCATCATAACCAGCGACGAGAACTCCGGCAGGTCGAAGCCCTGCCTGAAGATCAGCGTCGTCTCCATGCCGCCGTCCGTCACGTAAAGCGGCCCGTCCATGGAGGGCAGCGGTCTTTGTGAAGTGCTCATGATCGTCTCTCACACGATTGGGAGTTGCGGTTGTGTGAGAGGCTCTAAGCGGCGCTCGCTGCCCGCTCAGTTCCTGCAGGAACACGGCGGCGGCGGAGCGTTTCGTGGGCCGCTGGACCGGGCGGCTTTGGCGATCGGGGATCAGCGGACGGCGAAGCTGCGGAAGCCGCGCGCCGCGAGATCGCGGATGGCGCTTGCGCTTTGCATGAGCCCTGTCGGGATGCCGGAGAGGAGCAGTTCGACCGTCTTCAGATCCTGGAAGTGACCGTTCAGCGGAATGCGTGGCAGTGCGGTCATCGACGCTGCGCAACGTCGCGTGACGAGGCCCTTCCGGGTCGTCACCGCTGTCGTGAGCCTGCACTGCGCGGCGATGTTGAACTCGCGGTCCGATGCGCTGAGGGCGCTGCCGTAGGGATACGCAAAGTGGCGGGGACGGGTGCCGAGCTTCGCGGCAATCGAATCAAGCCCGCCGTCGATTTCGCGGACGACGTCCTCATCGCTGAGCCCGGTCAGGCGCGGATGCGACATGGTATGACCGCCGATCCCGACGAGCGGATGGGCGGCGTGAACTGCGATCTCGTCCCAGTCCATGACCAGTTCGCGGCAGAGCGCGTCAATGTCGATCTCGGCCTGATCCGCAATCGGCTGCATCAACGCGCGGACATCGTAAGGGTGCATCACCTCGATGCGCCGGAGCACCCGCATGAACGCACGCTGCTTCTCATCGTGCGTTTCGACCGGGACGGTTTCACTGCCAAGCTCGGCTGGAAGCGCCAGCGATGTGGATCGCTGCAGTGCTCTCTCGAGCAGCTCCCACCAGAGACAACCCACGCCATCGGTCAGATCGCTCGCGACGTAGATCGTGTGCGGCGCTGCATGCTTCTCGAAGACCGGTAGCGCGTAGTCGCGATTGTTCCGGTAACCATCATCGAGCGTGAGCGCGACGAACGGACGGTCTGATGCGCTGTCCGGATGACTGAGGCGCGCAGCAACGGTGTCGAGATCGACGATCTCAAAGCCGCGCCGGGTCAAATATGTGAGCACCTCATCGAGGAACTCCGGTGTCACCGACAGGCCCTTGTTCGGCAGGAACGGCTCGTCGGGTTCGGGACGCACGTGATGCAGCATCAGAACCGCGCCGAGCCCAAACGTCCCCGGCGGCACAAGCCGATGAAGCTTCGTACCGTGCAGCGTATTCAGAAGGGCGGAGCGGACCGACATGCGTCGATTTCATCAACCTTTGGTGAGCCAGCAGTTCGGGTGAGCAAAACGTGGGCCAAGGCTGGCGCACTTGTGTTCCATTAACCGTTGCCCTTGCCCGGTCCGGGGCACAAGTCTTGCTCGCACCCCACGGATGGTCCGCTTGCAGTCTTTCAGCGCGAAAGCCAGAGCGCGTGCCGCCCTAGACCACGCCGCCTGTGTCGGTTCGAGATGAAGATCCTTCTGAGCGCATTTTCGTGCGGCCCCGACGAGGGCTCTGAGCCCGGCATCGGTTGGAACTGGGCCGTGCACGCCGTCGCGCTCGGCCACGATGTGACCGTTGTCACAAGTTGGGAACATCGGGACCAGATCGCGCGGGCTGAAGCTGACGGCCGCGTCCCGGAGGGGCTCACGATCGACGTATTCATGCCGCCCCGGCTTGAGCGCTTCGCCGAATGGGCCCTGAAGCGCCTGCCGGCGGGCCTCGCCTGGAACCTGATCCACGCCGGCTGGCAGCGCGCACTCGTCGGCCACGTCCGAGAAACCTATGCGGACCAGGGCTTCGACTTCGTCCATCACATCACACTCGGCGGCGCCCGCCACCCGACGCTGCTCCACAAGACTGGGATGCCATTAGTCGTCGGCCCGCTCGGCGGCGGTGACCGTGTGCCGTTTGCGCTCCGAAAGAGCTTCCCGTGGCACGGCTGGTTCTCTGATCTCGCGCGCGATTCTTACAACGCTGCGATCGCCTTCGATCCGATCACGCGCGGCGCATGCCGCGAGGCCGTAAGCTACTACGCGCGGACGGACGCGACCCGCCGCCTCCTGCCCCGCGATCTCGCAGACAAGACCCGCGTTCGGCTGGAGCTCGGAATTGATGACGCCGCAACCGGCCGATCTGCCGAAGCCGCCCCGCCAGACGTCGCCGGCACCCCGCTTAACGTCCTCTACGTCGGGCGGCTTAGCTACCTGAAGGGCATGCACCTTGGCCTCCGCGCGATCGCCGAGGCCGTCCACCAGCGCGGCACCGATGTCCGCCTCACGATGATCGGTGTCGGTGGCGAAGAACGCGCTTGGAAAGACGCCGCTCAGCAAATGGGGATCGCAGACCGCATCACCTGGCTCGGCTGGGTCGACCGCACCGACCTCGCGTCCCACTACCGCAACGGCGACCTCTTTCTCTTTCCAAGCCTCCGCGACGCCAGCGGCAACGTAGTCCTCGAGGCGATGTCTCACGGACGCCCCGTTGTCTGTCTCGCGCTCGGCGGCCCGAACGAGATCGTCACGCCCGGGAGCGGGATCGCTATTCGCGCCGAAGGGCGCAGCGAGCAACAGGTGGTTAGTGCGCTCGCCCAGTCGCTGGCTGATCTCGCAGCGGACCGAATACGACTTGCGGCCCTTGGCGAAGGGGCGCGCGAGCGCGCTGAAGACTTCCGTTGGTCCGATGTCGTGGGCGAGCTTTACGCCGAGGTGGAAGCCGACCTCGCCATGCGTCGCGAAAGCGCTCTCGCAACCGATCTCGACACGGGATCAACCGCAGCATCTCCGTCGACGCCAGCGCCAACAGCCGGAACCCAGCCGGCCGAGTAGTCGCTTCGCGCCGGCATGCGTCTTCCATCGCGCACGCCTGCGAAAAACTGAACGTCGACCTACCGCCCGCCCGAATTCGTTCTATCTGTTATCTTAGCAAGACAATCACGCGCGGCGGTCGTCTTCTGCTTCCCCTCACAGCACCACTGATCAGGGTTGCTTTCGCAAGGGGCGGAGCGCATGGTCCGCGCGATTTCAGCACCAGCGAGGATGCATGGCTAAAGAAGAACTTCTCGAATTTCCGGGCGTCGTGTCGGAACTGCTTCCGAACGCAACGTTCCGGGTGAAACTCGAGAACGGGCACGAGATCATCGCGCACACCGCAGGTAAGATGCGCAAAAACCGGATCCGCGTGCTCGCCGGCGATCGGGTTCAGGTTGAGATGACACCTTATGACCTCACCAAAGGCCGCATTACTTACCGCTTCAAGTAACCGCGCGGCGGCACCGAAGCGCCGGACGCTGCGCGATGCGCGCGCCGGGAGCGGTGGCCGATCGGGCGAGACGCGTGCCCGTCTGGTCCTCGCAAGTGGTTCCCCGCGCCGGTTGCAGCTGCTGGCCCAGGCTGGCGTTGATCCCGACGCATTACGCCCCGCAGATATCGACGAGACACCGAAGCGCGGAGAGATGCCGCGCACTTTGGTCAGCCGGCTCGCACGGGCGAAGGCCGATGCCGCGCGAGACCAGATCGCTGATGATACCCGGCTCGCGCACGCGTTCGTGCTCGCAGCCGACACCGTGGTCTCGGTCGGTCGCCGCATCCTCATCAAACCGCAACATGTGGAAGAGGCAATCGCCTCGCTCGAGTTGCTCTCAGGCCGTGCACACCGGGTCTACACCGGCGTCTGTATCCTGACGCCTGAAGATCGGGTCCGCTCGCGCATCGTTGAAACGCGCGTTCGTTTCAAGCGGCTGTCGCGGTCCGAGATCGAAGCCTACATCGCCTCGCGCGAATGGCGCGGCAAGGCCGGCGGCTACGCGATCCAGGGGATCGGCGGCTGCTTCGTCCAGAAACTGATTGGCTCGTACACGAATGTGGTGGGCCTGCCTCTCACGGAAGTCGTGAACCTGCTGCAGGGCGAAGGCTTTCCCATCCACTTCAACTGGGTCGATTCCGTCCAGACAGCTGACGCGGGCTGACGCGATGCCACAGGACGCCTCCCGCTACGATCCGGTCCCAGGCCCCGCCTGCCCCATCTGCAAGGCGCCGACCGTTGATCGCTACAAGCCGTTCTGCTCGAAGCGCTGCGCCGATATCGATCTCGCCCGCTGGTTCAACGAGAGCTACGCGATCCCCGAACGCGAAGGCGACGACGAGGCGGAAGCGGAAGCGTCGACACCGGCGGCCAGCAACGAAGACTGATGCTGGCGCGCCGCGTTTCGACGTGCACAGTCGCGGTTGAAACGAAGCATCGAGAAGCTCTTCGGGTCGCGGCAAGCCCCCGCGCCAGTCGCCGCTTTACAACCCCGCAACCGCCTGACTATAAGCGCGGTCTGCGCGACGGGCGTCGGCCCGCTAACGCGTTGCCCAGGTAGCTCAGTTGGTAGAGCATGCGACTGAAAATCGCAGTGTCGGTGGTTCGAACCCGCCCCTGGGCACCATCCTTTCCAGTCATCGATTAGCGACACGCGATCCGCTGCGCTGCTGCCGCACCGGCGGGCCTCCGTGCGTTCGAAATGGCCGAGCACATGCCGCGGGATATCTGGTTTGTTTCCGATACGCACTTCGGGCACGGCGCCGTCATTGCGTTCGGCAAGCGGCCGTTTGCCGATGCGAACGAGATGGACGCAGCGATGGCCGAACGGTGGCGCGCGCGGGTCAAGGACACCGATCTGGTGTTCCATCTCGGCGACGTGGCGTGGACCCGCGCCGGCCTCAGGTTGTTCGCGTCTTTGCCAGGCACAAAGCGCCTGATCCTCGGCAATCACGACGCGCGCGAGACGACTGCGCATGTGCAGCGGCTCTATCTGTTCCGGCGATTTACAGACGATGGCTTCATCGCATCACATATGCCGATGATGATGGAGCGAGGCCGCGAGCCGATTAACGTCCACGGTCATGTCCATGCCGTCGACGTCGCGTTCCCGGGATACGTGAACATCAGCGTCGAGAAGACCGATTATGCGCCATTGCATCTCGACGAGTTGCGCTTGCGTGTAAAAGCAGAACGGGCGCGGCTCGACGCGTTCGTTGCCGAAAACGATCTCGCAGCCGACGCCTGACCGCAGCCCGGCCATCAGGAGACGACAGCATGCCAATCGCCTCCGACTATCGCGCCGATCCGCGACATCGCGCGCTAGGGCCACGGTTTTACGATCCGGTGTCGGCAGCCTCGTTTCCGGAACACAAGCTGCGGTTCCGCAATGATCGCTGGGCAGCGCGCGTCGGGCTTTCTGAGCTGTCGGACGCTGAATGGATCGCGCGCTTCGGCCGCTTCGAGCCGCTCGAAGGCAATCTCGAAGCGCCGCTCGCGCTTCGGTACCACGGTCATCAGTTTCAGCACTACAATCCGGATCTTGGCGACGGGCGCGGGTTCCTGTTCGGTCAGGTCCGCGATGTCCGCGACGGGCGATTGCTGGACTTCGGAACGAAGGGCTCAGGCCAGACGCCGTGGTCGCGAGATGGCGACGGGCGGCTGACCCTGAAGGGCGGCGTTCGGGAGGTTCTGGCGACCGAGTATCTGGAAGCGCTCGGCGTCTACACGTCGAAGTCTTTCAGTCTGATCGAGACCGGAGAACCGCTCTACCGGAACGACGAGCCGTCTCCAGCGCGTTCGGCTGTCCTCGTTCGGCTCAGCCACTCGCACATCCGGCTCGGCTCGTTTCAGCGCCAGGCGTTCCTGCAGGATCGCGACGCGGTTGAGACGCTCGTTGCCTATTCGGTTGCGACGTATCTCGATGACGCCACGTTCGACGCGGACGCGCCACGAACCGACATGGCGAAGGATGCCCTGCGGCTGTTCCAATCCACCGTCGCGGCGACTGCAAAGATGGCGGCTGAGTGGTACGCGGCGGGCTTTGTCCATGGTGTGCTCAATACCGACAACACCGTCATCACGGGCGAAAGTTTCGATTACGGCCCATGGCGTATTCTGCCGACGCTCGATCTCGGCTTCACCGCCGCCTACTTCGACCAGACGGGGCTCTATGCGTTCGGCCGCCAGCCGGGGGCGCTGCACTGGAACCTGCAGCGCTTCGCCGATTGTCTGCTGCCGATCGTCGGTGAGGACCCGCTTGTCACGGCGTTGAACACGTACGGCGATCACTTCGAGACGCGGCTTGCGGAAATGACGCTCGCGCGGCTCGGTCTCGGCTGGCCCGCGGGCGCTGAAGTCTCGCAGGTGACGGAGACGGCCGTGCAGCCGTTCTATCGCGCACTCCACGCGAGCGGGGCGCCATTCGCAGAGGCGTTTTACGACCTGATCGGCGTCAGCGAGACCCGGCTTACGATGTCTGGCCGGCGGGAACTGTACGAGAGCGATGATTGGCAGGCGGCCCTGTCCGCGCTGCGGACCTTCCCGAAAGCCGACGGCCTTAACCAAGCGCGGGAGCACAGCTACTTTGCCCGCGGCGCGCCGGAGACCGTCCTCATCGAGACCGTCGAGGCTATCTGGTCGGCGATCGCCGACGCTGACGACTGGTCCGCGTTCGCCGCCAAAATCCAGGCGCTCCGCGCCATGGGCGAGGCCTATGCTCCGCTTTTGCCGGCCCGGGACGGGCACATCCCGATCATTGGCTGGGACACGTGACGCGACGGTTCGTCAGTCGGCACGGCAATTCCGCCAGCTCACGTGGGGCCCGTTCGTCCGCCGTACCGCTTGCCCTCGGCCTCGACCCCATGGCAGATCACGGGGCCGCCAAAGACGCGTTGGGCGGTGCTGATCAACGAGACAAACATGCCTTCCACCTCTCGCGCGGGCGCGAATACGCTGGCTGAAATTCTGCCGAGCAGCCGCGCCGCCGCGATCGGAACCTCGATCCTTATCGCGATCGTCGGTTCGCTGCTGATGACGCTGGCTGCCAAATACAAGATCCCGTTTGAGCCGGTCGCGATGACACTGCAGCCGTTCGTCGTTCTGTTGCTAGGACTGACGCTTGGCGCGCGCCTCGCAGGCGGGACGATCGCGCTTTATCTCTCGCAGGGCGCGATGGGCCTGCCGGTCTTCACCGGAACGCCGGAGAAGGGCATCGGCCTCGCCTACATGATGGGGCCGACGGGTGGATTTCTCGCAGGCTTCTTCATCGCAGCCGTCGTCGTCGGGATGCTCGCAGACCGCGGCTGGAGCCGTTCGGTCTTCATGGCGACGCTGGCAGCAATCATCGGCCTCGCGCTGCTCTATCTTCCAGGCATTACTTGGCTGGCCGGCTGGCTCTCAGCTGCCAAGGGTACGGCACTCTCGGATGCGGCATCGACGGCCATCACCGTCGGCGCTGCACCGTTCATCGCGAAGGACCTGCTAGCAGCCGTCATCGCCGCGTTGATGGTTGCGACGGGATGGTCGCTCGCGAAACAACGGCGGCGCAAGTCAGGTTAAGCGAACGCAGAGCCGATCCGAAACAAACGAAAAGGCGCAAACCCCACGGGTTTGCGCCTTTTGCAATTGAAGAGCGTTGGGGCCGATTAAGCCGCGCGCGCAACATCCTCGGCTCGAGCCGGTTCAGGCTGCGTCGGAACAGTCAGGGCGGCCGCTTCCTCAGTTGCCGCCGTTGCGGCCTTGCGCAGCTCGTCGATCCGCGGGTTCGCCGTGGCCGGAACCCAATCCTCGACGGTCGGGACATGGTCCGCAGGGACCACGCCAAACATCGCGGCCGTCTGCTGCGCCGTCTGAGCGTAATCCTCGAACGCCTGTAGCCAGTAGCCGAACGTAACGCCAGCGAGATCGACCGGTGTCCGGCATGCCGCGAGCTGATGCGGCAATTCCATGTTCGCCTTCATGCGCTTGGTGACGAAGCCACCTGTCTGGATCTGCGCCCGCACCACCGACTTTGCCGACGGCTGACCGGCGCGGACCACGCGGTCGACCTCGGTAAAATAGGACTTCGCGACGGGGGGCTGTGGCGGCAGCATGGCTGAGAAAGGAAGGAAAGGATTGGCAAACATCATTGCGACGACCTCCGCATTGACTGGTGCGCGCCTCACCCCCGGAGGCGCCTGATCACACCTAATTCGACGAACGTTGTGCGACCAGCCGATGCGGCTAGTTCTTCTGTCGCACTGACAGCATGACGCGCCTGCGAAAGCTGCAGCGCAATGCGCGATCGTTGTGCGTTTCGCTTCAGTCGGATGCAGCAGTTCGCGCAGTTTCGAGTTCAGCCTGCGCGGTCTCGCCTGCGACAGTTTCGATCATCGCCTCCAGCGTTTCGAGCCGGTCGGCCTCGTCAGCGGGCTTGTCCCATCTGATGCGATGGATGCGCGGGAAGCGCATGGCGACGCCGGACTTGTGCCGCGTCGACCTGTGAACGCTATCAAACTCAACTTCGAGGACGAGCTTTGGCTCGACGGAGCGGACCGGTCCGAAGCGGTCGATCGTGTTGTTGCGCACGAAGCGGTCGAGGTCCTTGAGCTCGGCATCCGTGAAGCCGGAGTAGGCCTTGCCGACCGGGACGAGCCCGAGGTTCCCGTCGTCGTCCGTCCGCCAGGCGCCGAAGGTGTAGTCGGAGTAAAACGATGACCGCTTCCCCGACCCGCGCTGTGCGTACATCATCACGCAGTCGAGCGTCAGCGGCGCGCGCTTCCATTTATACCAATGCCCTTTAGGCCGGCCGGGCAGATACGGGCTTTCACGGCGCTTCAGCATCAGCCCTTCGATGCCGATTGCGCGCGAGCCTTCGCGGATCTCTGCGAGTGCGTCCTTCGACGGCGCGGTGATCAAATCCGACAGATCGGTCGCGGGCGGCGCCGCGCGTTCGTGCCAGGCTTCCAATGCCGCGCGACGCTCTTCAAACGATAGGCCGCGGAGGTCTTCGCCATCGAGCATCAGCGCGTCGTCGTCGATGATCCAGCTCTTGCCGATGGTCGACTTGCCGTAATTGCGCCAACCGGCGGTGCTTTTCCCATCGAATAAGAGCTTCCAACCCGCCGCCGCTTCCGCCGCAC
>JBCBXS010000420.1:0-2363 GCA_039816475.1 Pseudomonadota bacterium
GGACTCATCGAAGCGGTTTGTGCGCGAGTCATCCATCGGTCGCGTCCGCTCTCCCTGGAGCAGATTGATGTCGCGGTCTTCGTCGTGGGTCGTGCCGTCGGTGTAGGTGACACGAACGTTCGACAACCGGATCGCACCGCGTCGTGCGCGCACGCGGAGGGCGCGGACTGAACCGCGCATATCGCTCATGTCGATTGCGATCTCGCCGTCCGCCGGATCAACCGTGACTTCCTTCACGATGTAGAGCCGCTCGCCCCGTTTCTGGGCTTCGGCCGGGTTCGGCGCGAACATCACAAGAGTGGCGGTGGTGGCGAGGAGCCACGTCAGAATGCGCATGCGTTTCGTCCCACAACAGTCCATGGCGCGCTCAGGGCCCGCCGACATCCGCATCGCAGTCCCGTGCCGTCTCCAGTTGCCCCAACTGCGGCATCTGCCCCCGAGCCGGCCCGATAACACCCTGAGCCTGCACCACATTTGCCATGCCGGACAAGACCGGATCGGCAACGTTTGGGCCCCGCCAGGTGCGGGTGGTGACGAGGTGACGACCTCTGCGAACGGTTTTAGTATAAGTCTCTTGCAAGGATCCGGCCGGTCGGCCGCAACGCGAGACAGGCGTCCACCTGCCGACCGCTGAGAAAAACAAGACATCCCATCGGGACTGGAAACGCCGTCATGACAGTTATCAAACCCGCTGCCTCCCTGACGCGAAACGACGAGGGCATCGCCACCGCGATCGACGTGCTGAAGCAGCGCTTCGGCGAGCGTCTCCAGACCGGCGACGCGATCCGCCGCCAGCACGGACACACGTTGACGTGGCTCGAGAACCAGCCGCCGGACGCTGTTGTCTGGCCGCATACAACCGAAGACGTCGCCGAGATCGTCACCGTCGCGCGGACTCACAATGTGCCGATCATTCCGTTCGGCGCCGGCACGTCTTTAGAGGGCCACGTAAACGCACCGATCGGCGGACTTTCGCTCGACTTCAGCTAGATGAACCAGGTCCTGAGCGTCAACGACCGTGACCTCGACTGCACGGTGCAACCCGGTGTGTCGCGGAAGGCGCTGAACGATCATCTGCGCGATATGGGTCTGTTCTTTCCGATCGATCCGGGCGCCGAGGAAGCGACACTCGGTGGTATGGCGGCAACGCGCGCGTCCGGCACCAACGCTGTCCGCTACGGCACGATGCGCGAGAACGTCCTGAACCTCACCGCAGTCCTTGCCGACGGAACCGTCGTGAAAACCGGCGGCCGGGCGCGGAAGTCTTCGGCCGGCTATGATCTCACGCGACTGATGGTGGGCTCCGAAGGCACGCTCGGTGTCATTACCGAGTTGACCGTCCGGCTGCATGGCGTGCCCGAGGTCATCCTCGCAGCCGTCTGTCCGTTCGAGACGCTCGAAGGCGCCTGCAATACGGTGATCCAGGCCATCCAGCTCGGGCTCGGCGTCGCCCGCATGGAGCTACTGGACGAGGTCCAGATCCACGCTGTGAACGTCCACTCGAAGACGACCTTCGAAGAGCGCCCAACGCTGTTCCTCGAATTTCACGGGACCGAGGTCTCGGCCCGCGATCAGGTAAACCTGTTCAAGGAAATCGCCGAGGGCGAAGGCGCGGTCCGCTACGACTGGGCCGAGCGCGAGGAGGATCGCCGCCGCCTCTGGAAGGCGCGCCACGATGTGTACTGGGCGGTGAAGACCACGTGGGCCGGAAAAGACGTGCTCGCAACAGACGTCTGCGTGCCGATCTCGCGATTGGCGGAGTGCGTGCTCGAGACCAAAGCGGACATCGAAGCGAACGGCCTGATCGCGCCGATCGTCGGGCACGTCGGCGACGGCAACTTCCATACGTCACCGGTTTTCGACATGTCAGACCCGGGCGAGAAAGCTGCAATCGAGGCCTTTCTTTCGCGCCTTGCAGAGCGGGCGATCTCGATGGAAGGCACATGCACCGGCGAGCACGGGATCGGCCAGGGCAAGTCAAAGTATCTTGAGCGCGAGATCGGCTCGGGCGTCGGCGTGATGCGTCAGATCAAGCGCGCGCTCGATCCGACCAACATCCTGAACCCCGGCAAAATCATGTAATCGCCGGCGGGTCTCTGCCCGCTCGCTAGCAGATCCGGTCGAAGCGATAGCAGGCGAAGTCGAAGCCGCGCGAGCACGCGTAATCGAGGCGCGCGCAACGTCGGTAGAACCGTTGCTCTGAAAGACGTCGCTGGCGCCGCTGTCGAGCGCGCGCGTAGCGACGTTCGCTCGCCCGCCGACTGGCCGCCCTGCGACGCGCCCGTTCCCGGCGTGCTTCTGCCCGGCGGCTTGCATTCGGATCGATCGTGGTGCGCGGCACTGCGGCCGGACGCGCGATCGGC
>JBCBXS010000421.1:0-2354 GCA_039816475.1 Pseudomonadota bacterium
TCCAGTTCCGGCTCCTTAACCGCTCTAAGGGGCCTGCGGTGCAGGGCCCGCGTGCTCAAGCCGATCGCAAACTCTATCGCGAAGCCGTCCAGTCGCTCGTCCGAGCGCAGGATGGGCTTACAGTGATCGAGGGCCAGGTCGACGATGTCATCACCGGGCCGGATGGAGCCATCGCCGGTGTTGAGCTCGCAGATGGGACGAGGCGCACCGCCGGCGCAGTGGTGCTGACGACGGGCACGTTCCTGCGCGGCCTCATTCATATCGGTTCCGAACGCATCCCCGCGGGGCGTGCGGATGAGGCGCCGGTCGTCCGTCTCGCCGAACGGCTTGCGTCGCTGGACCTTCCGATGGGCCGGCTGAAGACCGGGACGCCTGCGCGGTTGGACGCGCGCTCGATCGATTTCGACCGCCTCGAAGCACAGCCGGGCGACGATGAACCGGTCCCGTTTTCGTTCATGACCGAGCAGCTTTCGGTCGACCAGGTGCCCTGCCACATCACGACCACGACGCCCGAAACGCACCGCATTATCAGTGACAACCTCAAGCTGTCGGCGATGTATTCAGGCCAGATTTCCGGCGTCGGCCCGCGGTATTGCCCGTCGATCGAAGACAAGGTCGTCCGGTTTGCTGACCGCGAACGGCATCAGGTTTTCCTCGAGCCGGAGGGCCGTGACGACGATACGATCTATCCGAACGGGGTCTCGACCTCGCTTCCCGCCGAAGTGCAGCGCGCGTTTCTCTGCACGATCCCGGGTCTCGAACAGGTGGTCATCAAGCGCCTGGGCTATGCAATCGAGTATGACTATGTCGACCCGCGCGCGCTCAAACCATCGCTGGAACTGAAGGCGCTGCCCGGGCTTTTTCTCGCAGGCCAGATCAACGGCACCACCGGCTACGAAGAGGCAGCCGCGCAGGGACTGATCGCCGGCCTGAATGCCGCCCGGCAGGTGGCGGGTGATGCGCCGGTCATCCTCTCGCGATCGGACTCCTACACCGGCGTTATGATCGACGACCTCACGTCGCGCGGTGTCAGCGAGCCCTATCGGATGTTCACGTCTCGCGCAGAGTTCCGGCTTAAGCTGCGCGCCGACAATGCGGACCAGCGCCTGACACCCGTCGGCATCGACGTCGGTCTCGTCGGGAGCGTGCGCGCCGCTGCATTCCGCGCGAAAACCGAGCGTCTGGAGCAAGCGCGGCTTCGGCTTAGGGAGCTGTCGATCACGCCGACGTCTGCGAGGAAGGCCGGTCTGGAGCTGAAACAGGACGGCCGCCGGCGCTCGGCGTTCGAGCTGCTCGCCTACCGCGATGTCGACGTCGCGCGGTTGGGCGCGATCTGGCCTGAGCTTGGCGATATCGACCCGGCAACGGCGGCGCAAATCGCGATCGACGCGCACTACGACGCCTACGTGAAGCGGCAGGAGGCTGATGTCCTGCAACTGAAGACCGACGAGGCGTTGGCGATACCGAACGACTTCGACTTCTCGGCGATTTCGGGTTTGTCCGCCGAGGTGCGGCAGAAGCTGGAGGCGCATCGACCCGTCTCGGTTGCGCAGGCCGGTAGGATCGACGGCATGACGCCTGCGGCGCTCGTTCTGCTCGCGGTACATCTGAAGAAAGCCGAGCCGCGGAAGTCCGCATGACGTCGGATCACGGCGACCGGCAGGCGGCGGACGCTGGCCTCGCTGACATTCGCAGCCCAGACGATTTCGCACGAGCTTTCAGCGTTTCACGTGAAACGGTTGAAAAGCTTAAGCTTTACGAGGCGAAGCTTCGGAAGTGGCAGCGTGCCGTCAACCTCGTCTCGCCCAAAACCCTCGACGCCGTCTGGCATCGCCACTTCGCCGACAGCGCGCAGCTGACCGAACACGTTCCCGAAAACGCCAAGTCATTGCTCGATCTCGGTTCTGGTGCAGGTTTCCCAGGGCTGGTGCTTGCGATCCTGCTGCAGGACCGCGCCGCGCCGCCGGCTGTCACGCTGGTGGAATCTGACTCGCGGAAGGCCGCCTTCCTCGCGCATGTCTCGCGCTCTGTGGATAACCCCGCCCGCATATTATCGACACGAATCGAAGCAAGTAGCACGGTCAAGGACGTCGGGCTCGTCGACTGTGTGACCGCCCGTGCCCTGGCTCCGTGTATCCGCCTGTTTGCGTCTTTTGCCCTCTTTGCGCACCCAGGCACTGTCGGAGTCTTTCCGAAGGGTCGGGGTTACGCTGACGAGCTGCAGGCGGCACGCGAGCGTTGGGACTTCAAGGTCGCGCACCACCCGAGCCTGACAGACGCGGACAGCCGCATCGTCGTCGTCACAGAGGTCACGCCCGTGACCTGACGGCGCGCCAAGAGGGACCGAACGCACA